>NZ_JBHVDI010000144.1:0-10004 GCF_042802875.1 Kocuria sp. NPDC057446
GACACCCGCCGCGGTGTCCGGGCCCTCGGGCGTGCCGGGGTCCGCGCGGTCGACGCTCCGGGGACCGGGCTCAGGCGGTCGTGAAGAGGACCAGCGCGCCCAGCACGAACACCGTGGAGGCGGCGAGCGCGCACGCGAACTCCACGACGATCCCCAGCCCGGCCGCCTTGAGGCCCGCCCAGCTGGAGTCCAGCGCCGCCCGGAGGTCCCGCTGACGGGCGGTCTCGCTCAGCAGCAGGCCCACGAAGAAGCCCACGAAGATCCCGACCACGGGGATCACGAACAGCCCCACCACGGCGCCGGCGGCGGCGTAGAGCAGGGACCGGTTGGGGATCTGCCGGCGTTTGAGCCGGGTCCCGGTGAGCACGGCGCTCGCGGCCATCCCGGCGATCGCCAGCACGGAGCCGATCGCCAGCACGGTCCACCCCTCGACGGCCTGGACCGTGAGGGCCCAGACGAGCAGGCCGACCACGATCAGGATCGAGCCCGGGAGCACCGGCACGATGATGCCGAGGCAGCCGACGACGAGCAGGGCGGCGGTGATGAGGGTCGCGATGATCTCGGCAGTCACGCCCTCATCGTAGGCGCTGGGGCGGCCTGTCCCCCCAAGTGGCCGCAGACCGGGACGGGCGGGCCCTCCTAGCCTGGAACGGATGGCCACCACCGTCCTGGACCCCGCGCGCCCCGGCGCCGAACGGGCCGGTCCCGAGGGAGCCGGCACCGAGGACCTCGCCCCGCGCGGTTCCCGGTGGTTCCTGCTCGCCTCCGTGGTGCTGCTGCTGATCGGCACCGGCGGGCTCTTCCACGCCAACACCGGCGGGTGCTGCGGAGCGGGCCCCGGCGAGGAGCCGTCCCGCACCGCCCCGGTCCCGGAGCCGTGGGGAGCGGACGTCCTGGCCGCCGCCGAGGTCTCCGGGCTGCCGCCGGAGATCGTGGCCGCCCAGCTGGACGTGGAGAGCCGCTGGGACCCGAGGGCCGTCAGCCACGCCGGGGCGCAGGGCCTCGCCCAGTTCATGCCGGACACGTGGCGGCGCTACGGCCGGGGCGACCCCTTCGACCCGCGGGCCGCCATCCGCGCCCAGGGCCTCTACCTCAAGGACCTGCGGCGCATGGTGCGGGGGCTGGCGCCGGCCTCGGCCCAGGAGGAGATCGACCTGGTGCTGGCCGCCTACAACGCCGGGCCCACCGCGGTCCTGCGGTACGGCGGGATCCCCCCGTTCGCGGAGACCCGCGGCTACGTGGCGCAGATCCGCGAGCTCGCGGCCACCACCTACGCCGGGGTCGGGGCCTGAGCGCTGCTCAGCCGGCCGTCCGCCGGCTCCTCGCGAGGCCCCGCAGCGCTCGGCGGGCCGCGTGGTACCCGGCCATGCCGTGCACCCCGCCGCCCGGTGGCGTCGACGACGAGCACAGCCAGACCCCGGGCACGCCGGTGGCGTAGGGGTCGGCCTGCACGGCCGGCCGGAACACCTGCTGCAGCCCGTCCAGGGAGCCGCCGCCGATGTCCCCGCCCACGAGGTTCGCGTTCCACGCCTCCAGCCGGGCCGGCGAGGTGTCGACGCGCTCGAGGACCCGGTCCCGGACGCCGGGGGCGAAGCGCTCGAGCTGCGCGAGCACCCGCTCCCCCGCCCGGGGGTCGTCGCACCCGTGGGGGACGTGGGCGTAGGCCCACAGCACCTGCCGGCCCGCGGGCGCCCGGGACGGGTCGGCGGCGCCCTGCTGGGCCACGAGCACGAACGGGCGCTCCGGCAGCCGGCCCGCCCGGGCCTGCTCCTCCGCGGCGCCGATCTCCGCGAGCGTCCCGCCCACGTGCACGGTCCCGGCCCGGGCCACCTGCGGGTCCCGCCACGGGACGGGGCCGTCCAGCAGCAGGTCCACCTTGTAGGAGGCCGTCCCGTAGCGCCACCGGGCGAGCGCCCGGCGGTACCGGTCCGGCAGCTCGAGCCCGCGCAGGCCCAGCACCTGCCGGGGGGTGAGGTCCAGCAGGACGACGTCCGCCGGGCGGAGCCGGGCGAGGTCCGTCACCGGGGAGTCGACGTGCACCCGCCCGCCGTGCTCCTCGAGATCGGCCACCAGGGCGTCGACGACGGCCTGGGACCCGCCGCGCGCCACCGGCCACCCCGTGGCGTGGGCGGCGGCTCCGAACAGCGTGCCGAAGGCGGAGGTCAGCGCGTGCCGCGGGGGCAGCACCGCGTGGGCGGCGGAGCCGGCGAAGAGACCCCGGGCCTGCTCGGTGCGGAACAGGGCCCGGGCCGTGGCCGCGGCGGGCCACGGCGCGCGCAGCCCGAAGGAGGCCAGGGCCCGCGGGTGCTCGGGCACGCGCAGCAGCGGGCCCAGCACCGACTCGACGGTCTCCTCCCAGCGCTCCACCACGCCGCGGTGCAGCAGGGACCACGCCCGGCCGTCCACGCCCAGCCCCGCCGCCGTGCGCTCGAGCGAGCGGTGCAGCAGGCCCGCCGGGCCGTCGTCGAGCGGGTGCGCGGCGACGACCGGCGGGTGCAGCCACTCCAGGCCGTGCCGGTGCAGGCCCAGCTGCGCGAACAGCGGGCTGGCCACGCCGAAGGGGTGCACGGCGGAGCCGAGGTCGACCACCGTGCCGGGGCCGAGCACGGCCGCGGAGCGCGCCGCTCCCCCGGCCGCGCCCGCCGCCTCGTGGACCGTGACCTCGAGCCCCGCGCGGGCCAGCACCACGGCCGCGGCGAGGCCGTTGGGCCCCGAGCCGACGACCGCGGCCGTCCCCCGCACGGGCGGTCCTACCCGGCCAGGGCGCTGCGCATCGTGCGCAGGGCCACGGACAGGGACGCGAGCTCGGTGGAGGCCTCGCCGGTCTCCTCGGCCTCGATCTCCCCCAGCACCTCGCGCAGCCGGCCCAGGCGGGACTCGTTGCTGGACTCCCAGGACTCCACCTTGTCCCGCGCGTCCTGGCCGGGCGCCTCGAGCGCCTGGTCGGCGAGGGCCACCAGGGTCGCGTAGACGTCCTCCCGCATGGACATCCGCGCGAGGTTCTCCCAGCGCGTGGTCTGCGGCAGGCCCGTGATGCGGTTGAGCAGGCTCTCGATGCGGTAGCGGTCGTAGAGCCGGAAGTAGACCTTGGCGATGGTCTTGATCTGCTCCTCGTCGAGGCTCCCGTCCTCGGCGATCGCCTCGCCCGAGGCGTGGGCGAGGCGGGCGACGTCGAGCAGCGCGAACGCGTCCAGCAGCTGCGACCACTCCGTGGCCAGGGCCCCGGGCACGCCCTGCCGCTCGGCGGCCTCCGCCCGCGAGTCCACCCGCTGGCGGGAGTCCTCCCCGAGCAGCCGGTCCTCGAGGAACCGGATGTCCACGGTGGGCTTGTAGCGGTCGATGACCTCGGCCACCGGGTTGGCCGTCTCCTCCCGGTTGATGAGCCAGCGCACCACGCGGTCCAGCAGCCGGCGCATGTCCAGGAACATCCGGTCCCACATCTCGGTGGGCACGTCCGCGGGCAGCTCCCGGTGCTGGTGGGCGTACCGGTCGATCTCGTAGATCTGCACGGCCGCCACGAACGCCCGGGCCACCTCCACGGGCCCGCACCCGGTCTCCTCCATCACGCGGTAGACGAAGGGGATGCCGCCGTAGTTGACCATCTGGTTGGCCACCACCGTGCCGATGATCTCGGCGCGCAGGGGGTGGGTGCCGACGAGCTCGCCGAAGCGCTGCGTGATCTGCTCCGGGAAGTAGGCCTCCAGGACCTCCTCGAACCACGGGTCCTCGGCGAGACCGCCCTCGACCAGGGCCTCCGAGAGCTGGATCTTGGCGTAGGCCGCCAGCACGGACAGCTCCGGGGACGTGAGCCCGTGACCCGTCCGGACCCGCTCGCGCAGCTGCTCGTCGGAGGGCAGGAACTCGATGTCGCGGTCGAGGTCGGCCTCGTCCTCGAGCCAGTGCATGAACCGGATGTAGGCCTCGTTGAGGGACCGCACGCGCGCCCGCTCCGTGGTCAGCAGCACGTTCTGCGCCACGTTCGTCTCGAGCACGAGCCCGGCGACCTCGTCCGTCATGGCCTCGATGAAACCGGCGCGCTCGTCCGCCGAGAGCTCCCCGGCCACGACCATCCGGTCCACGAGGATCTTGATGTTGACCTCGCGGTCGGAGGACTCCACGCCGCCGGAGTTGTCGATCGCGTCCGTGTTGATCAGCACCCCGTGCAGCGCCGCCTCCACCCGGCCGAGCTGGGTGCAGCCCAGGTTGCCGCCCTCGCCGACGACCTTGGCCCGCAGGTCCCGGCCGTCGACGCGGATCGTGTCGTTGGCCTTGTCCCCCACGTCCGTGTGGGTCTCCTCCGCCGACTTCACGTAGGTGCCGATCCCGCCGTTGTACAGCAGGTCGGCGGGCGCCGTGAGGATCGCGCGCATCAGCTCGATCGGGGAGAGCTCCTCGACGCCGTCCTCGAGGTCGAGGGCCTCGCGGACCTGCGGGGAGATCGGCACGGACTTCGCGGTGCGCGAGTACACGCCGCCGCCGGCCGAGATCTTCTCCGGGTCGTAGTCCTGCCACGAGGACCGGGGGCGGCCGAACAGCCGCTCGCGCTCGGCGTAGGAGACGGCCGGGTCCGGGTCGGGGTCGAGGAAGATGTCGCGGTGGTCGAACGCGGCCAGCAGCCGGATGTGCTCGGACAGCAGCATGCCGTTGCCGAACACGTCGCCGGACATGTCGCCCACGCCCACCACGGTGAAGTCCTCCGTCTGGGTGTCGACGCCCAGCGCGAAGAAGTGCCGCTTCACCGACTCCCACGCCCCGCGGGCGGTGATGCCCATGGCCTTGTGGTCGTAGCCCACCGAGCCGCCCGAGGCGAAGGCGTCCCCGAGCCAGAACCCGTACTCCTGCGAGATCGCGTTGGCGGTGTCGGAGAAGGACGCCGTCCCCTTGTCCGCGGCCACCACCAGGTAGGAGTCCTGGCCGTCGCGGCGCACCACGTTCTCGGGGTGCACGACGACGTCCTGACCGGATCCGTCCCGGACGAGGTTGTCGGTGATGTCCAGCAGGGAGGCGATGAACAGCTTGTACGACTCCCGGCCCTCCGTCACCCAGGCGTCCCGGTCCACGGCCGGGTCCGGCAGCTGCTTGGGGTAGAACCCGCCCTTCGCCCCGTTGGGCACGATCACCGAGTTCTTCACCATCTGGGCTTTCACCAGGCCCAGGACCTCGGTGCGGAAGTCCTCGCGGCGGTCCGACCAGCGCAGGCCGCCGCGGGCCACGGGCCCGAAGCGCAGGTGCGTGCCCTCGACCCGCGGGGACCACACCCACACCTCGAACATGGGGTGCGGCAGCGGGGCCGTGCTGATCCGCCGGGGGTCCAGCTTGAACGCCATGGTGGGGCGGTGCCGGTACACGTTGGTGCGCAGGGTCGCGGCCATGATCTCGGCCAGCGCGCGCAGCAGCTTGTCGGCGTCCAGGGTGGGCACCTCGTCCAGGGCCTCGACGAGCCGGCCGTGCGCGGCGTCGCGCTGGGAGCCGCGCACGGCGTCGTCGAGCGCCGGGTTGAAGCTCGCCTCGAAGAACTCGACCAGCGCCCGGGTGACCCGCGGGAAGCCCAGGAGCGTGTCCGCGATGTAGTCGAAGGAGTTGGGGTGCCCCAGCTGCAGGAGGTACCGGACGTAGGAGCGCAGCACGGCCACGGTCCGCCACGTCATGCGCTCCGTCAGGACGAGCCGGTTCAGGGAGTCCGACTCGGAGCGGTGGGACAGCACCGCGCACAGGGTGTCCTCGATGAGGTCCTCGGTCTTCGCGTCCTCCGGCCCGATCGCGTCCACGCCCTCCGGCAGCCGCACCCCGAAGTCGTAGAGCTGGAAGTGGCGGCCGTCGGCGGGGGTCACCTCGTACGGCTTCTGGTCCAGGACCGTCAGCCCGAGGTTCTGCAGCATCGGCAGCAGCGCGGTGAGGGACAGGGAGCGGGTGAGGTAGATGTTCAGCCGCACACCCCCGGGGTCGTCGACGACGCGCACCTCCGCGGGCAGGTCGGGGTCGCGCCCCCACAGCTCCTCGCAGCGCTGGAGGTCCAGGAGCGCCTCCTCGATCTCGTAGTCCGCCCGGTAGGCGTCCGGGAACGCCTCCGCCCAGTTCTCGGCGTGGGCCCGGGCGACGTCCTCCGGGAAGTCCCGGTGGATCGCACGCGCCAGCGCCTCGGGCCAGGAGCGCACCGCGGCCCGCAGCCGCGCCTCGAGGCCCGCGCGGTCGAAGGACTGCACCTGCCCGGTGTACGGCAGCCGGATGCGGAAGAACAGGCGGGCGAGGGTCGAGGAGGACAGCCGGGCGTCGAAGTCGATGGACTCGGCGTCGAAGGTGCGCTTGAGCTCGGCCTCGATCCGCCCGCGCACCGAGGTGTTGTACCGGTCACGGGGCAGGAAGACGACCGCGGACATGAAGCGCCCGAAGTGGTCCTGGCGCAGGAAAAGCCGGGTCTGCCGCCGTTCGTCGAGGCCCATGACCCCGCGCATGATGTCGTAGAGCTCGTCCGCGGTCATGTGGAACAGCTCGTCCCGCGGGTAGTCCTCGATGTTGCCCATGAGGTCCCGGGCCGAGTGCGAGTCCTCGAGGAAGCCGAACCGCTCGGCCACCTCGGTCATCTTGTCCCGGATCAGCGGCGTCTCGCGGGCCGGCGTGTTGTACGCGCGGCGGGTGAACAGCCCCAGCACGAGGTACTCGCCGACGATCCGGCCCTCGTCGTCGTACTTGGCGACGCCGATGTAGTCGAGGTACTCCCGGCGGTGGATCGACGAGCGGCGGTTGGCCTTCGTGATGAACAGCGTGCCGGCCTCGCGCGCGTGCTCCCGGCCCAGCCCGGTCAGGACCTGCCGGTGCGGCTTGCGGTCGTGCTCCACGAGCAGGCCCAGCCCGGTCCCGGGCCGGCTGACCAGGGACAGGCCGTCGCCGGAGTCCTCGAGGTCGTACTCCTTGAAGCCCATGAGGATGAAGTTGCCCCGGACCAGCCAGCGCAGGAACTCCTGGGACGGCCCCACCAGCGGCGGGTGACCGCCCTCGGGCAGGTCCAGCTGCCGCAGCCGGTCGAGCTCCTCCGCGAGCCGTCCGACGCGCTCCTTGAGCTCCACCTGGTCGTCCTCGACCCGCTGGACGTCCTCGAGCAGGCCCGAGAGCCGGTGCACCAGCTCCTGGGCGGTCTCGTCGGAGATCTGCCGGGAGAGCTCCACGGAGATCCAGGACTCCACGACGTGCGTGGTGGAGCCGTCCGAGCGGAGGCCGGCCAGGCTCGGCAGCGCGGTGGTGTCCCCGCTCGAGGTGGCCGAGAAGTCCGGCACCTGCTGGAGCCCGCGCAGCTCGTGGGTGTCCGCGTCCCGGGCGGCGACGAGCACGGGGTGGATCAGCAGGCGCGCGCCGCCCCACTTGGCGGCGATCTCCGCGGACACCGTGCTCACGAGGTAGGGGACGTCCTCGGTGACCACGAAGACCACGGAGGTCGAGTCCTCCTGGCGCACGCCCACGGCGATCTCCCGCGGCGCCCGGACCCGGCCCACCTCGTGGTGGTGCTCGGCCCGCTCGCGCAGCTGCTCCTCGGTGCGGGCCAGCAGGTCGTCCTGCGGGACGTGGCGGTAGTACTCGTTGATCCACTCCCGGTCCCCGGACCACTCGGGGGCCCGCGGGATCACACGGATCGCCTCGGTCCGGTCCTCGTCGGGGATCGTGTACTGGTCAGAGGCCACAGCCGCATCACGCCTTCGTCGCCGTGGGCGGCCGGGAGCGCGTTCTGTGCGCCACCGTCGCCGCCGCAGGGGGTGGACGGCACCTCGTGGGACCGTCCCTGATGAGCTCAGCTTATTGAAGGAAGCCGGGGCTGTCAGGGTGCGGTGGACTCCGACACGTCATGTCGCAGTCGCGCGGCACCGAGGGCCTCCGTCCGCACCGGGACCACCTCGCAGTTGCGGATCCGGGGATGGGCCTCCCCGTTGAGCTCGGAGACCGTCAGGCGGATGAGCGAGCCGTGCGCCACGACGAGCACGCCGCGCCCCGGGTGGTCGTCGCGGATCCGGCGCAGGGCCGCCAGTCCGCGCCGGACGACCGCCTCCACCGGCTCGCCCGCGGAGAGGATCCGCTCCCGCGCCGGCCCCTCGAGACCGGCCAGGCGCGAGCCCTCGTGCGGGCCGAAGCCGCGCTCCACGAGCTCGTCGTAGGTCGCCGCGAGCTCGAGGCCGAGGATCCCGCCGATGATCCGCGCGGTCTCCACGGCCCGGCCCAGCGGCGAGGAGACCAGCACGTCCCAGCGGGCGCCCTCGGCCCGCAGGTGCCGCGCGAGGGCGCGGGCCTGCTCCCGTCCGGCGTCGTTGAGCGGGACGTCCGTGGCGCCCTGGAGCCTCTCCTCGAGGTTCCAGTCGGTCTGGCCGTGGCGGATGAGCACGATGCGTCCGGGGGTGTTCACGTCCCCCACTCTGGGCGACGGCCCGCCCGGGGGCAAGCGGGGACGGTGCGGGGCCCCGGCCGGTCCTCCCGCCGAGGACACGGACGGTCTGCGGCCCGAGGTCCTGGACGAACCGGGGCAATGCGGGTTGAGTGGCACGCATGACCACCTTCACGTTCAGCTCCCGCGTGCCCCATCCCGTCGAGGACGTCTTCGCCTGGCACGCCCGCCCGGGCGCGCTCACCCGGCTGACGCCCGCGTGGACCGGCTCCGTGGTGGAGGAGTCCACGCCCCCGCTGCGGGACGGGACGCGGTCCCGGCTGCGGATCGCCGTGCCGGGCTCCTACGGGCTGGCCTCGGTGCCCTGGACCGCGGAGCACCACGGCTTCGTCCCGGGCCGGGAGTTCCGGGACCGGATGGTGAAGGGCCCGCTCTCCTCCTGGGAGCACCACCACCGGTTCGACGACGACGGGCACGGCGGAACCGTGGTCACCGACACGGTGGAGTACGCGGCGCTGCCGGGCAGCCGGGCGTTCGGGGACCGGCTGATGAGCCCGGCGCTGGGACGCCAGTTCGAGGCCCGGGCCCGCCGGCTGGCCGCCGATCTGGACCTGCACAGCCGCTGTCCCGGCCGGCCCCTGACCGTCGCCGTGACGGGGGCCTCCGGCACCATCGGCGTCCAGCTGGCCGCGCTCCTGAGCACGGGCGGGCACACGGTCCGACGCTTCGTGCGCCGCGAGGCGCGCACCCCCCTGGAGATCTCGTGGGACCCGGCGACCGGGCAGCTCGACCCCGCCGACCTGCGGGGGGTCGACGTGGTGGTGAACCTGGCCGGGCGCAGCATCGGCGGCCGGCTCACGGACTCGGCGAAGGCGCAGATCCACGACTCCCGGGTGCTCGGCACCCGGCTGCTCGTCCGGGCCCTCACCGCGCTCGGCGACGAGGCCCCGTCCGCGCTGATCAACGGTTCCGCGATCGGGTACTACGGGGCGGACACGCACGGGGAGACCGTCACGGAGAAGTCCCCTCCGGGCGACGACTTCCTGGCCGAGGTGTGCACGGCGTGGGAGCGGGCCGCCCAGGAGGCCGAGGCCATCGGCACCCGCGTGGTCACGGTGCGCACCGGGGTGGTGCAGAGCCCCGCCGGCGGCGCCCTCAAGGCGCAGCTGCCCCTCTTCCTGGCGGGGCTGGGCGGACGCCTCGGCTCGGGCGAGCAGTGGCTGAGCTGGATCTCGCTGGACGACGCCGTGGGCCTGTTCGCCCACGCGGTGCTCTCCCCCGGCCTGCACGGGCCCGTCAACGCCGTGGCCCCGATGCCGGTGACGGGCCGGGACTACGCCCGGACCCTCGGCAAGGTCCTCGGCCGGCCGGCCCTGCTGCCCACGCCCGGGTTCGGGCCGAAGCTCGTGCTCGGCGCCGAGGGCGCCGAGCTGATGGCGCTCGCGGACCAGCGGGTCTCGGCGGACCGGGCCATCGACCGCGGCTACCGGTTCCGCCACCCCGACCTCGGCTCGGCGCTGCGCGAGGAGCTGGGCCGCTTCTGACCCGCGCCCGTCCGCTCCCCCGCCCCCACGGGCAGGCACCTCCACCACCGCCGACGTCACCGCGTCCGCCCGGGACCGCCGCAGATCTGCGGCGG
>NZ_JBHVDI010000145.1:0-9955 GCF_042802875.1 Kocuria sp. NPDC057446
GGCCCGCCTCGGGGCGGGCCTGCACGAGTTCTACGTGGCGCCCTACCGGCGCACCTTCGCCCGCGCCCAGCGCGACGAGGAGGACCTGTTCATGATGCTGGTCCTCTCCGAGGCCCTGGGCGTGCCCAACCCCGCCAGCTACTACACCGTCGAGCTGCTGCCCGTGGTCTACGACCGGTTCCACGACTGGCACCGGCGGATGGGCATGGAGCGCTCGCCCCTGGAGCACGTCTCATGCTGCTAGAGCTCGCCGCCGCCCGCCGGGTCCTGTTCGTGGGCGGCAAGGGAGGCGTCGGCAAGACCGCCGTCGCCTCCGCCACCGCTCTCGCCCAGGCCCGGGCGGGCCGCCGGGTGCTCGTCGTCTCGACCGACCCCGCCCACAACCTCGGGCACCTGTGGGAGCGCCCGGTGGGGGACCGGATCACCCCGCTGGTCCGGGACCCGGGCGGCGCCGGGACGGGGCGGCTCGACGGCATCGAGGTGGATCCGGTCGCCACGACCGACGCCCACCTCGCCGCCGTGGGCGCCACCGTCCGCCGGCTGATGCCCGAGCACCTGGCCGCCGAGGTCGACAAGCACATGGAGCTCGCCCGCGACTCGCCCGGCACCCACGAGTCGGCGGTGCTCGAGCGGATCGCGGAGCTCGTGGCCACGGGCCTGGACGACTACGACCTCATCGTCTTCGACACCGCCCCGTCCGGGCACACGGCCCGGCTCATGGCCCTGCCCGAGATCATGTCCGCCTGGACGGAGGGGCTGCTGCGCCGCCGCGGGAAGGCCGAGAAGTTCGGTGCGGCCCTGCGGGGCCTGGAGGAGCGGGACGCCGCGAGCGAGAGCATCGTGGGCACCGGCCGGCCCCGCGACCCCCGCGAGGAGCGGGACCTCGAGATCCGCCGGATCCTGCTGCGCCGCCGGGAGCGCTTCGAGGCCCTGCGCGAGGTGCTCGCCGACGCCGGGCGCTGCAGCTTCGTCATCGTCCTCGCGGCCGAGCGACTGCCCGTCCTCGAGACCGTCGAGCTGCACGAGCAGCTGGTCCGCGCCGGCGTGCACGTGGGGGCCCTGGTGATCAACAAGCGCTCCCCGGCGGACGCCGGGGACTTCCTCGCCGAGCGCCGCGCGCTGGAGGAGGCGCACGTCGCCACCCTGCGCGGCGCCCTCCCGGACGTCCCGGTGCTGCAGGTGCCGCTGCTGCCGGGGGACGTCGTGGGACAGGAGGCGCTCGAGCGGTTCGGGGACGCGCTCGCCCAGGCGGATCTCAGGGCCACGTGACACGCTGACGCGCATGACCTCCACCGCGCACCGTGCGGACACCGCGCGACGACGACGGCCCCCCGCCGACCTCGGACCGTGGATCCTCGCCGGTGTCGCCGCGACCGCCCTCGCCGTGGGCCTGGCCGAGCTGCTGGCCTGGGTGACCGGACCCGTCGGCGCGCCGCTCACCGCGGTGGGCGGGGTGATCGTGGACGCGGTCCCGGCCCCGGTCAAGGACACCGTGATCGCCCTGTTCGGCACCGCGGACAAGCTCGTGCTGCTGCTCGTCATGGCCGCCGGCCTGGTGGCCGTCGGTGCCGGCATCGGGGCGGCGCAGCGCGCCAATCCGCCGATGGGCACGGTGCTGCTCGGCGTGCTGGGGCTCCTCGGGCTGCTGGCGGTGCTGACGCGGGCGGGGCCGGCCGTGGCGGACACGGTCCCCGTCGTCGTCGGCACGGGGGCCGGGGCGCTGTTCCTGACGGTGCTCACCCGCCGGACCGCGCCGTCGGCGCGGTCCGCGGGACGGCTCGACCGCCGCGGCTTCGTCCGGGTCTCCGCGGCCGCCGCCGTCCTGGGCGCCGCCGCCGGCGTCGCGGGGCGCTGGGCGTCCGCGGCGGCCGCCCGGGTGCCCGCGGCGCGGGACCTGCTGCGGATCCCCGCCCCGGCGGTGCGGGACCCGGTCCCCGCCGGGGCAGACCTCGGCGTGGCGGACGTGGAGCCCTGGCTCACGCCCGCGGACGACTTCTACCGCATCGACACCGCCCTGTCCGTGCCGCGCATCGACGTGGCCGCCTGGGAGCTGCGGATCCACGGCATGGTGGAGCGCGAGCTGACCCTGGGCTTCGACGAGCTCACGGCCCGGCCGCTGCTCGAGCGGATCGTGACGCTCGCGTGCGTGTCCAACCCGGTGGGCGGCGACCTCGTGGGCAACGCGGTGTGGACCGGCGTGCCGATCCGGGACCTCCTCGCCGAGGCCGGGCCCTCCGCCGAGGCGGACATGGTGCTCTCGACCTCCGAGGACGGCTTCACGGCGAGCACCCCGCTCGACGCCCTGACCGACCCCGGGCGGGACTCCCTGCTCGCGGTGACCATGAACGGGCAGCCGCTGCCGTTCGAGCACGGCTACCCCGTGCGGATGGTCGTGCCCGGGCTCTACGGCTACGTCTCGGCCACCAAGTGGGTGGTGGACCTCGAGGTCACCCGCTTCGACCGGGCGGAGGCGTACTGGACCTCGCGCGGCTGGACGGCCCGCGGGCCGATCAAGATGTCCTCGCGCATCGAGGTGCCGGCCGAGGGCGGGCGCACGGAGCCCGGCACCGTGGTCCTCGCCGGCACGGCCTGGGCCCAGCACACCGGGATCGCCGCCGTGCAGGTCAGCGTGGACGAGGGGCCGTGGCAGGACGCCGAGCTGGGCTCCGTGGGCACGGACGACACCTGGCGGCAGTGGGTGCTGCGCACCGGCCTCCCGGGCGGCCGGCACACCGCGCGGGTGCGGGCCGTCGACCGGGACGGGGCCGTCCAGACCGCCGAGCAGGCCCCGCCCGCCCCGGACGGCGCCTCGGGGTGGCACGAGCGGACGTTCACCGTGGCCTGACCGGCCTCCACGCCGCCCCCCTTCCGTCGAACTCACCGGTTCTGCCCGAGATCGGCGCACATGTGCCGCCCTCTCGGGCAGAACCGGTGAGTTCGCGGGGCAGGGGCGGGCCGGAGGTGTGTCTGGGGCGCGCCGGGGGGGCGGGACGGAGGCAGGCCCGGGCGGGTCAGGGGACGTGCGGGGCCGCGACCGGTCCGGTGGAGGACCGGACGACGAAGTGGGCCGGGAACACCTCGTTCGACGGCTCGCCGGGGCCTCCGGACAGGTGCTCGAGGAGCCGCTCGACGGCGCGGGTGCCCTGCTGCCGGGCGTGCTGGTCCAGGGTCGTCAGGCCGAAGGCCTCCCCGATGGGATGGGCGTCGACGCCGATGACGGACAGGTCCCCGGGCACGGTGAGGCCGAGGTCCCGCGCCGCGAGGATCGTGCCGGCCGCCATCTCGTCGGACGAGGCGAAGACCGCCGTCGGGCGGTGGGCGGGGTCCGCCAGGAGGTTCTTGGCCTGCTGGTAGGCGTCGGTGAAGGTGTAGTCGGCGATGAGCGACCAGGCGGGGTCGACGGGCAGCCCGGCGCCCGCCATCGCCTGTTCCCAGCCGTCCCGGCGGTCGGTGGACATGGGGAAGTAGCGCCTGCCCTCCCCGGCCCCGCCGAGGTGCGCGATCCGCCGGTGGCCCAGCCCGATCAGGTGCTGCGTGGCGCGGCGCCCGACGTCGAGGTCGTCGATGCTGATGGTGGATGCCCCCACCAGCGGGCCCCCGACCCCGACGAGGGGGATGCCGGCGGCGAACATCTGCTCCGTCTCGGCCGGGTCCAGGTGCAGGGACACCGCCACGGCCGCGTCCAGCCGCTTGCGCAGGAGGAAGTCGGTCAGCACGGTCGCCCGGTACCGGTCCCCCTCGAAGTTGTACAGCGTCAGGTCGTACCCGGCCTCCACGAGCGCGCCGGCCACGCCCTCCAGGACGGTGGAGAAGTACCACCGGTCGACGTGGGGGAGGACCACCCCGATGTTCCGGCTCCGACCGCTCGCCAGGCTCGACGCGTGGTAGGACACCACGAAGCCCAGCTCCTGCGCCGCCTCCCGGACCCGGGCCCGGGCGCGCGGCGAGACGTGCCCCTTGCCGCTGAGCGCCCGGGAGACGGTCGCGGTGGACACGCCCGCCCGGGCGGCGACGTCCTGGAGCCGGGGTGGGTTCATCGTCCGGTGGTCCCGGGGTCCTCCGTCAGCAGCCATGCACACTCCTCCGGCTCCAGGATATGCGGGGCGGAGGCCGGGGACCCGCTGCGCAGCAGCACCGGCAGGTCCGGCAGCTCGACCGGGGCGGAGCCCGTGTTCAGCAGCACCAGGACGCCGTTGTTGACGAGGCCCAGACAGTCCGGGCCGGTGTGGTCCTCCGCCCACGCGAGGGAGCCCGAGCCGAGCCCGTGCTCCCGCCGCAGCGCCAGTGCGGCGCGGTAGAGGGACAGCGTGGACGCCGGGTCGCGGCGCTGCGCCTCGCGCGAGAGCTCCGCCCAGCCCGGGGGCTGCGGGAGCCAGGCCTCGCCCGTGGCGCTGTAGCCCAGCGACGCCCCGGTGCTGGTCCAGGGCAGCGGCACCCGGCAGCCGTCGCGGCCGAGCCGGTCCCCGCCGGTGCGGTGGTAGGTCGGGTCCTGGCGGACGTCGTGGGGGAGGGTCGTGTGGTCCGGAAGGCCCAGCTCCTCCCCCTGGTACAGGTAGACGCCGCCCGGCAGGCCGAGCATGAGCAGGGACGCGGCGCGCGCCCGCCGCGTGCCCAGCACGTGGTCCGGCTGCTCGTCCTCGGGCCCCCGGCCGTCGCCCGGGCGCGGGGAGTCCGCCGTCAGCGCCAGGCGGGTCGTGTGCCGCACGACGTCGTGGTTGGACAGCACCCAGGTGGTGGGGGCCCCCACCGCGTCGAACGCCTCGAGGGAGGAGGTGATGATCCGGCGCAGCTCCGCGGCGTCCCACGGGGCGGCGAGGTAGGAGAAGTTGAAGGCCTGGTGCATCTGGTCGGGCCGCACCCAGTCGGCCAGACGCTCCAGCGGGTCCACGCTCGCCTCGGCGCAGAGGATCCGCTCGCCGTCGTACTCCGCGAGCACCTCGCGCCAGCGCCGGTAGATGTCGTGGATCTGCGGCTGCCCGAACATCGGGGCGTCGGTGAAGGGGAAGCCGGGGACGCTCCCCCCGTCGGCGCGTCCGTCCCAGTCGGGGAGACCCTCGGCCTTGACGAGGGCGTGCGCCACGTCGACCCGGAAGCCGGCGACGCCACGGTCGAGCCAGAAGCGCAGCACCCGCTCGAACTCGGCCCGGACCAGCTCGTGGTCCCAGTTGAAGTCGGGCTGCGACGAGTCGAACAGGTGCAGGTACCACTGGCCGGGCCGTCCGTCGGCCTCGGTCACCCGGGTCCAGGCGGGGCCGCCGAAGTGGGACTGCCAGTTGTTGGGGGGCAGCTGCCCGGACGCGCCGCGGCCGTCCCGGAAGACGAACAGATCGCGCTCCGGGGCGCCGGGACCCGCCGCGAGGGCCTGCCGGAACAGGACGTGCTCCTGCGAACAGTGGTTGGGCACCAGGTCGATGATCACCCTGATCGACAGCGCCTCCGCGGCCCGCACCAGCGCGTCGAAGTCCGCCAGGGTGCCGAAGGCCGGGTCGACGTCGCAGTAGTCGCTCACGTCGTAGCCGCCGTCGAGCTGCGGGGACGGGTAGAAGGGCGAGAGCCAGATCGCGTCGACGTCCAGCTCCGCCAGCTGTCCCAGCTCGGCGGTGATGCCGGCGAGGTCCCCGACGCCGTCCCCGTCGAGGTCCCGGAAGGAGCGGGGATACACCTGGTAGATCACCGAGGACCGCCACCACTGCGGGTCCTGGTCGCGGTCGTGGACGGGGGAGAGGCGCAGGGACTGCAGCGCACCGGAGGTCGTGGACATGCGCTCCATCGTAGGGCGGATCGCGCCGAACTGGAAGCGCTATCACCATGAGTGTCCGCAAGGTGCCGTTGCCTTGCCGGGTGTGGACAGGTCCTATGGTAGCGCTTACAGTAGTGACTCAGCTCACCTCCCGGTGCGAGACCCTTCGGCGGCAACGGCCCGAGCGATCCGCACCGCCCCGCACGCCGACCGGCCGTCGCGACCGCACGACCACGGAAGACATCGAGGAACCCCACCATGAAACACCTCCACCGGGCGGCCGCCGCCGTCGGTGCCGTGCTCCTGCTCGCCGGGTGCTCCTCGGCGCCCACGGCCGGCGTCGCCGGCCTGGCCGGCGGGCCGGGCAGCATCAAGATCCAGGCCGGCGACGACGAGATCCCGGCGCTGCGCGAGATCGCCGAGGACTTCACCGCGGACACCGGCGTGCAGGTCGAGTTCGTCCAGCGGGAGGTCCACGCGCAGACCATCTCCAACTTCATCTCCCAGTCCCCGACCGGCCAGGCGCCGGACATCATCGTCTCGCCGCACGACAACCTCGGGCAGCTGGCGTCCAACGGCGTCGTCGTCCCGGTGGAGATGGGCGACCGCGCCGAGGACTTCTCGGACAACGCCCGCGACGCCGTGGTCTACGACGGCGTCAGCTACGGCGTGCCCTACGCCATCGAGAACGTGGCGCTGCTGCGCAACAACGAGCTCACCACCGCGGACCCGGCGACCTTCGACGAGCTGCGGGCCGAGGGCCACCGGGTCATGGAGCGGGAGGGCATCCAGTACCCGTTCACCGTCAGCCAGTCCCCGGAGAACGGCGACCCGTACCACCTGTACGCCCTGCAGACCTCCTTCGGCGCCGAGGTGTTCGAGCGCACCGAGGACGGCGAGTACACGAGCAGCCTCACCATGGGGGGCGAGAGCGGACACGCGTTCGCCCGCTACCTGCAGGACCTCGGGGAGACCGGGGACCTGCGCACCTCCATGACCCCGGACATCGCCAAGGAGTCCTTCGTCAACGGCCAGTCGGCCTTCCACCTGGGCGGGCCGTGGGAGCTGGCCGACATCGAGGGCGCCGGGATGGACGTGAGCGTCCTGCCCGTGCCCCCGGCCGGGGACGAGGAGGCCCGTCCGTTCGTGGGCGTCCAGGCGTTCTTCGTCAACGCCAACGCGCAGAACCCGGTCGCCGCCCAGGACTTCGCCGCCAACTACCTGACCCGCCCCGAGTCGCAGACGGCCCTCTACGAGAGCACGGGACGGCCACCGGCGAGCCGGGTGGCCGTCGACCGCATGCAGGGCGACCCGCTGCGCTCCGCCTACGCGGAGATCGCCGAGACAGGCCTGCCCATGCCGGCGATTCCCGCGATGGGCGCGGTGTGGAGCTTCTGGGGCACCACCGAGAACGCCGTCGTGGACGGGCGCGGGGACCCCGTGGAGCTGTGGAACCGCATGATCGACAACATCGAAGGACAGATCTGATGAGCACGAGCACCACCACCCGGGACGGGACCACCGCCCCCGGAGGAACCGGCGGGGGCGCCGGGCTCGGCGCCCCCCTCGACCGCCCGCACTCCCACTCCCGAGGGTTCGGCCTGGGGTTCGTGGTCAAGCTGGTCCTGATGGGCCTGATCAACGCCTTCGGCCTCTTCGGCATCCTGTCGGCCTGGGCCGTGGGCAGCTGGGGCATCCTGGTCTTCCTCGTCGTCGCCCTGGTCGTCGCCGACCTCGTCTACTTCCTGCCGACGCGCCGGCTGCTGCCCGCCAAGTACCTCTTCCCCGGGCTGATCTTCCTGCTGGTGTTCCAGATCTTCGTGGTCCTCTACACCGCGGCCACGGCGTTCACGAACTACGGCGACGGCCACAACGCCACCAAGGACGCGGCGATCACGCAGCTCACCACCACGTACGAGCAGCGGATCGAGGGCTCCGCGGCCTATCCGGTCACGGTGCTCGAGGGCGCCGACGGCCTGGCCCTGGCCGCCGTGGAGGAGGACCAGGTGCTCGTGGGTGCCGCGGACCGGCCGCTGTCCCCGCTGGAGGGAGCAGCCGCCGCGGACGGACGGGTCGCCGAGGCGCCCGGCTACGAGGTCCTCTCCTACGAGGAGGTCGTCGGCGCCCAGCCCGAGCTCATGGACCTGCGGGTCCCGGTGAGCGAGCAGGCCGAGGACGGTGTGCTGCGCACCGACGACGGCCGCACGGCCTACGCCTACGAGCCCACCCTCGTCTTCGACGAGGCGGCCAACGCGATGGTCGCGACGGACGGCACCGTCTACGCCGACAACGGCGAGGGCGCCTTCGTCAGCGACGACGGCGAGGCGCTGCGGCCCGGCTGGCGGGTCTTCGTGGGCCTGGACAACTTCGCGGCGATCTTCGACCCGGCCGTCCTGGGCGGGCCGTTCGTCTCCGTGACCCTGTGGACCTTCGCGTTCGCGATCCTCTCGGTGGCGCTGACCTTCTTCCTGGGTCTGCTGCTGGCGGTCCTGTTCAACGACGAGAAGCTGAGGTTCCGGAACGTCTACCGGGCGATCATCTTCCTGCCGTACGCCTTCCCCGCGTTCCTGTCCATCCTCATCTGGGCGGGCCTGCTCAACGCGGACTTCGGCTTCGTCAACCAGGTCCTGCTGGGCGGCGCCGGGGTGCCCTGGCTGGACAACCCCTGGCTGGCCAAGGTCTCGCTGCTGCTGGTCAACCTCTGGCTGGGCTTCCCCTACATGTTCCTCGTGACCACGGGTGCTCTCCAGGCGATCCCCGGGGAGCTCTACGAGTCCGCCGAGATGGACGGGGCCGGCCCGGTGCGCCAGTTCCGGGCGATCACGCTGCCGATGCTCATGGTGGCCGTGGGCCCGCTGCTCATCGCGTCCTTCGCCATGAACTTCAACAACTTCAACGTGATCTACCTGCTCACCGGCGGCGGCCCCCAGGACCTGGAGTCGACCACCGGCGTGGGCGCCACGGACATCCTCATCTCGTTCGTCTACAAGATCGCGTTCGCCGGCGGCACCAACGACTACGGTCTGGCCTCGGCCCTGTCCATCCTCATCTTCATCATGGTGGCCGTCATCTCCGCGCTGACGTTCCGCCGCAGCAAGGCTCTCGAGGAGATCAGCTGACATGACCACTCCCACCACGCCCCCGCCGGGCGACCGCCCCGGCCACGACGGCCCGGCCCGCGCCCCCTGGGCCGCGGCCACGGCCGCCCCGTCCACCGGCACCTCGAACACGGTCCAGCCCGCCGGTCCCCTGGCGCCGGCGGGCACCCGCGGGACCGCGCGCCCGCGGCCCACGGCGGGCCGTCGTTTCGCCCGCGGCGGATGGAAGCACCTCGCCGCGATCGCCGCGTGCGTCTTCGCCCTCTTCCCCCTCGTCTACGCCTTCTCGGCCTCGCTGTCCGCCTCGGGCTCCCTGCTGGGGTCCAACCGGCTGTTCTCCGAGATCACCGGCGCCAACTACACCAATCTGCTCAACGACCCGCAGAACCCCTACCTGACCTGGTTCGCGAACTCGCTGTTCGTCTCGGTCACCACGGCCGTGGGCACCGTGCTCATGGGCGCGGCCGCGGCCTACGCCTTCTCCCGGTTCCGCTTCCGCTCCCGCAAGGGCGGGCTGCTGGCCCTGCTGGTCATCCAGATGTTCCCGCAGCTGCTGGCGTTCGTGGCGATCTTCCTGCTGCTGTTCGCGATCTCCGGCGTCTACCCGTTCATGGGCCTGAACTCCCGGCTGGGGCTGGTGGCCGTGTACCTGGGCGGGGCGCTGGGCGCCAACACGTTCCTGATGTACGGCTTCTTCAACACGATCCCCCGGGACCTGGACGAGGCGGCGGAGATCGACGGCGCCTCGCACGCCCAGATCTACTGGACCATGATCCTGCCCCTGGTGACCCCCATCCTCGTGGTGGTCGGGATGCTGTCCTTCATCGCGTCCTTCTCGGACTTCCTGCTCGCCCAGATCGTGCTGCAGGACCCGGAGAAGTACACGCTGGCCGTGGGGCTCTACCAGTTCGTCGCCGTGCAGTTCGGCGAGAACTGGGGCGTGTTCACCGCCGGGGCGATCCTGGCGGCGATCCCGGTGGTCGTGCTGTTCCTGTTCCTCCAGCGCTACATCGTCTCCGGGCTCACCGGCGGTGCCGTGAAGGGCTGACCACCGGCCCACCCACCTCCCCCACCCGCCCGCCCGCGCCCCCCACGTGCGCCGAACGCACCTGGGGGG
>NZ_JBHVDI010000146.1:0-9855 GCF_042802875.1 Kocuria sp. NPDC057446
GGCCCCGACCATGTGGTCGGGGCCTTCTCCCATGGGGCGGTTGCGCTGTCCGTCGTCCTACCGGGCGGATGTGGCGTGCGAGAGCGCCGTCGCGTCCGGACGGTTGGTCGCGGCGGGAGCGCCCGTGGCATTCGGGGTGGGCCCGGTGACTGCCTGCCGGCCGATGAGCTTGTCCATGACCACGGCGATGGCGCCGTCCCCGGTCACGTTCGTGGCCGTGCCGAAGGAGTCGATGGCGATGTAGGTGGCGATCATCAGCGCCACTGCGGTGTCGTCGAAGCCCAGCATCCCCTGCAGCAGGCCGACGGCCGCCATGATGGCGCCGCCCGGGACACCCGGGGCGGCGACCATCGTGATGCCCAGCATGAGGATGAACCCGACATAGGCGAGGTCGTCGATCGGGGTGCCGGTGAGGGTCATGACGGCCGTCGAGAACAGCACGATCTTCAGGGTGGACCCTGCGAGGTGGATGGTCGCGCTCAACGGGACCACGAAACCGGCCACGGCGGGACGGACGTCGTTGTGCTCCGCGCACCTCAGGGTGACGGGGATGGTGGCGGCGGAGGACGAGGTGCCCAGTGCCGTGGCGTACGCCGGGAGCACGTTCTTCAGCAGGACCGCGGGATTGCGACCCACGTAGATCCCCGCGACCACGTACTGGGCCACGATCAGCACGAGTGACAGCGTGAGGGCGACGAGCACGACCTTCGAGAAGGTCGAGACGACCACCAGGATCTGACCGTTCATGGTGAGGCCCATGAACATCCCGAAGATGTAGACGGGCAGCAGCGGGATGATGACCAGCTCCACGATCCGCATGATGATCCGCCGGAGGTCGTCCATGGTCCGGTGGAGGGTGTCACCTGGAATCAGCGTGATGCCCACGCCCAGGCAGAAGGCCAGGAGGAGCGCCGTCATCACACCGAACACGGGCTCCATCTCGAGCGAGAAGAACCCGGTGAGGGCGCTGTCCTCCGGATTGGCCAGGGCGTCCACGTCGCGCTCCCCATCCAGCAGCCACGGATAGCCGGCACGTGCGACGACGAACGCCAGCAGCCCGGACAGGACGGTCGAGGCGTACGCGATGGCGGCCGTCACGCCCAGCCACTTGCCCGCACCCCGGCCGAGGTCCCCGATGGCCGGCGTGACGAGGCCGACGATCAGCAGTGGGATGAGGAAGCCGAGGAAGGCGCTGAACAGGCCGTTGAAGGTCAGGAAGACCCGGGCGAGCGGTTCGGGGAAGAACAGACCGCAGGCGATGCCCAGGCCGATGCCGAGCAGCACGCGCACCAAGAGGTGGGACGTGAGGGGTTTTTTGGTCATGGCTCCATCATCCGACGGCGGGGCGGCCGGGAACCAATCGGGACGGAGGGGCGCCGGACCTGCTTATACAATGGGAACGATCAGCATGGCGGACCGCACTCCGGTCACCGCCGACATCCACCAGAGCCGACCGGCACCGCGTCGGCGCAGAGGAGCGGTACGTGTCCGAGTCTTTCCAGCACGGGTCCCGGGACGAACGCCGGAGCGGAAGTTCCGGCGATCACCGGTCCGGCGGAGGAGCCGGGCGCGAGGGCGACCGGTCCGGCTCGCCGTCCCGACGCCGGTACGACGACGATCGGCGCGGTCCGGCCCGCGGCGGCGAGGACCGTGCACGCGGCTCCGAGAGCCGGGGTGCAGCCGGAGGTCCCGGCGGCGACCGCCAGGACGACCGCCGTGGTGGATACGCTCCGCGCGGTGACCGGCGGGACGACCGGCGTGACGACCGGCAGGGGGATCGTCGTGGCGGCTACGGCGGCGACCGTCGTCGTGACGACCGCCAGGACGACCGCCGTGGTGGGTACGCCCCGCGCGGTGACCGGCGGGACGACCGGCAGGGTGACCGGCGGGACGACCGGCAGGGTGACCGCCGTGGCGGCTACGGTGGCGACCGTCGTCGTGACGACCGGCAGGACGACCGCCGCGGCGGCTACGCCCCGCGCGGTGACCGCCGGGGCACGGCCCCGGACCGCCACGACGGCTACCGCGGCCGGCGCGACGACCGGGACGACGTCTCGACCCACCGTCACCGTGCGCCCGAGGTCGACGAGGACATCACCGGCCGCGAGCTCGACAAGCCGACCCGTGCCCAGCTCGGGGCGCTCGAACCGCGCAACGCCGAGGCCGTGGCCATGCACCTGGTCATGGCCGGGCGGTACCTCCTGGACGTCCCCGAGCTCGCACTCGAGCACGCCCAGGCGGCCGGGCGGCGCGGCGGTCGCATCGCCGCGGTGCGGGAGGCGACCGGGATCGCGGCGTACGAGGCGGGCGACTACGCCCTCGCGCTCAAGGAGCTGCGGACCTTCCGCCGGATGACCGGCGCCGAGCTGCACCTGCCCCTGATGGTCGACTGCGAGCGGGCCCTCGGGCGCCTGGATAAGGCCGTGGAGCTCGCGACGTCCGAGGCGGTGCAGTCGCTCGAGCCCAGCGAGAAGGTGGAACTGGCCATCGTCCTGGCCGGCATGCGCCGGGACCAGGGCGACGCGCAGGGGGCGGTGGACGCGCTGACCATTCCGCAGCTCGACAAGAACCGCGGCTTCCCCTACAGCCCCCGGCTGTTCCGCGCCTACGCCGAGGCGCTGCGCGGCGTCGGGAGGGACCGTGAGGCCCTGACGTGGGACCGGCAGGCCGTGGTGGCCGAGGCGGCCCTCGGGACGGGCCAGTTCGCGGAGCCGGAGATCGTGGACTTCGACGACGAGGACGAGACGGAGCAGGTGCCCGCCGAGGGCGTCGCCCTGACCGACACCGAGGAGCCGGCGCAGGAGCCGGCCCAGGAGGACCCGCCGGCCGCCGATCAGCGCGGCATGACCGCCGGGGCGGACGGCGGCGGCGAGGGCAGCGTGCTCGACGACAGCACGGACGACGAGAGGGACGACGTGCTCGACCACGGCACGGACGAGGACCCGGACGGCGGCACGGAGGACAGCACCACGGAGGGCGACGTCGACGACACCGGGAACGACGCTGACGACCAGGAGCACGACCTGGACCCCGACGACGACTTCGAGGGCGGCTCCGAGGCCGATCTGGACCCGGACGACGACGCCGACCTCGGTGACGAGGACTCGGGCGACGGCGAGGACGGCGGCCCGCGGCGTGGCTGAGCGGCTGCTCGACCGGTTCGACGCGGTCCTGAGCGATCTCGACGGCGTCGTCTACGCCGGCCCGCACGCCATCCCCGGGGCGCCGGAGATCCTGCGCCGGATCTCCGCGGACGGCGTACCCGTGGTGTTCGTGACGAACAACGCCTCGCGCTCCGTCGCGACCGTCGCCGAGCACCTGACGGACCTCGGGGTGCCGACGGGTCCCGAGGGTGTGGTGAGCGCCGCGCAGGCGGGAGCAGAGCTCCTGGCGCAGCGGGTCCCGGCCGGCACCGCGGTGCTCGTCACCGGCTCCCAGGCCCTCGCCGACGTCGTCGCGGACGCCGGGCTGGTCCCGGTCCGCGCCCAGACCGACGCGCCCCGCGCCGTGATCCAGGGCTTCGACCCCGGCCTGGGCTGGACCGAGCTGGCGGAGGCCGCGTACACGCTGGCCGACCCGGAGGTGCTGTGGATCGCCACCAACACCGACCGGACCATTCCGCAGGCCCGGGGCCTGGCGCCCGGCAACGGCACGCTCGTGGCCGCCGTGGCGGCCGCGACGGCGCGGCCTCCGGTGGTGGCGGGCAAGCCGGAGGCCCCGATCTTCCGCACCGCCGCCGACCGGGCGGGCAGCACCCGTCCCGTGGTGGTGGGGGACCGGCTGGACACCGACATCCGGGGCGGGAACGCCGCCGGCTTCGCCACGGTCGCGGTCCTCACCGGCGTGGACACCGTGCACACGATCCTGGCCGCGTGCACCGCGGAGCGTCCGGATCATGTCGTCGGCACCCTGGACGCGCTGTACGAGCCGTACCCCGAGGTCGAGGTCTCGTCCTCGGCGGGGGAGCACCACGCCCGCTGCGGTGCGGCGGAGGCGGACACCGACGGCACGCGGCTGCGGATCCGGGGCGCGCAGGACGATCTCGACGCCTGGCGTGCGGCCTGTGCGGCCTGGTGGGCCGCACACCCCGACACCGAGGTCCCCGTGGTCCCCGACCCCGTGTGGGAGGCGGCGGGATGACCGGCGGAGCCGCGTCGCCGCCGACAGGGGAGGACGGCGCGGCCCTGCGCCCGACCGGCCACGCCGGGGTGGACGCCGTGCTGGAGCGGGCGGCCGAGGTGGCCGGGCTGCCCGTCGTGGAGCACCCCCGCCGCTACGAGGAGCTCCACGCGGCACTGGCCGCAGAGCTCGACGCCGAGCCCGGTGCCGTCCCCGCCGGCCTCGTGCCGCGCCCGCCGAGCGGACGGGAGGAGGCGGGGCCCCGGTGAGCTCCCGACTCGACCAGGAGCTGACCGTTCGGTCCCTGGCCCGTTCCCGCACCGTCGCCGCCCGCTGGATCGGCGAGGGGCGCGTGCTCGTCAACGGGCGGCCCGTGACCAAGCCCTCCGTCCGCGTCGGCCCCGGCGACCTGCTGGAGGTCCGGCCCGCGGACGTCCCGGACTACGTCAGCCGGGCCGGGCACAAGCTGGCCGGAGCGCTCGCCGCCTTTCCCGACGTCGTCGTCGCCGGCCGGCGGTGCCTCGACGCCGGCGCCTCGACGGGCGGCTTCACCGACGTGCTGCTGCGCCGGGGCGCCCGGGAGGTGGTCGCCGTGGACGTGGGCCACGACCAGCTCGCCGCCTCGCTGCGGGAGGACCCCCGGGTCCGGGTGCACGAGGGCGTGAACGTGCGCTGGATGCGCCCCGAGGACGTCGGTGGCCCCGCGGAGCTCACGGTCTGCGACCTGTCCTTCATCTCGCTGACCCTCGTCCTCGAGCCGTTGGCGGCGGCCACGGTCCCGGGCGGGGAACTCGTGCTCATGGTCAAGCCGCAGTTCGAGGTCGGCGCCGACCGGCTCGCGCGCACCGGGGTGGTCACGAGCGAGCCGGAGCGTGCCCGTGCGGTCGAGAGGGTGGCCGCCGCCGCCCGGAGCCACGGGCTGACGGTCCGGGGACAGGAGCGCAGCCCGCTCCCGGGCCAGGACGGCAACCACGAGTTCTTCCTCTGGTGCCGCCGGGAACCGCCGTCCTGACTGTCCCCGCCCTCGCGTAGGGTGGTGAGCGGTGCCCGGTCCGCGGGCACGGCGTGCGCCACGGGCCGGTCCCGGCCCTGACGACGCCCGCGTGCACCGAGCAGTCGAGAACGGGAGGACCCCGGTGAGCAGAAAGATCCTGGTCATGGCCCACATGGGCCGGCAAGAGGCCAAGGACGCCGCCCGCGACTCCTGCCTCCAGCTCCACGAGGCCGGCCTCGTGCCGGTGATCTCGCGGGACGACCTCGAGGCGCTCCAGGAGGACGCGGTTCCCCTCGCACCCGTGGAGGTCATCGAGGAGGACGTCTCCCTGCGCGAGATCGAGCTCGTCATGGTGCTCGGCGGGGACGGCTCGATCCTGCGTGCCGCCGAACTGGTGCGCAGCGTGGACACCCCGCTGCTGGGCGTGAACCTGGGCCACGTGGGCTTTCTCGCCGAGAGCGAGCGCTCCGACCTGCGCGAGTCCGTGGAGGCCATCGTGGACGGGCGCTACACCGTGGAGCAGCGCATGACCATCGACGTCACCGTGTGGCAGGACGAGAAGAAGGTGCTGCACACCTGGGCACTGAACGAGGCCTCGGTGGAGAAGGGGGACCGCGAGAAGATGGTCGAGGTGGTCATCGAGGTGGACCGCCGCCCGCTGAGCACCTTCGGCTGCGACGGCGTGGTCCTCGCCACCCCGACCGGCTCCACCGCGTACGCGTTCTCCGCGGGCGGGCCCGTGGTGTGGCCCGAGGTCGAGGCGCTGCTCATGGTCCCGCTCAGCGCCCACGCCCTGTTCTCCCGGCCGCTGGTCATCTCCCCGAACTCCATGATGGCCGTCGAGGTCCTCACGCGCACCGACGCCCGCGGCGTGCTGTGGTGCGACGGGCGCCGGACCACGGAGCTGCCCCCCGGCTCCCGGATCGAGGTGGTGCGCTCGCCGAAGGCGGTCAACCTCGCGCGGATGCACCGCACGCCGTTCTCGGAGCGGCTCGTGCGGAAGTTCGAGCTGCCCACGAGCGGCTGGCGCGGCCCGGTGCCCCCGCACGAGGCGGCCGCGCGCACCACGGCCCTGCCCACGGTCCGCGGCGAGCAGATCGCCGAGCGCCCTGTGCAGGAGCTGCAGAAGTCCTCGGTGGGCCACGAGATGCCCCACGGGCCCGACGTCCCGTCGCACCGCACCCGGGACGAGACCGGGGAGGCCGGCTGAATGATCGAGGAGATCCACATCCACGACCTCGGCGTCATCACCGACGCCGTGCTGCCGCTCGGCCCCGGGCTGAGCATCCTCTCCGGTGAGACCGGAGCGGGCAAGACCATGGTGGTCACCGCGCTCGGGATGCTCCTGGGCAACCGCTCCGACGCCGGGGCCGTGCGCTCGGGGGCGCCCAGGGCCGTCGCCGAGGCGGTCGTGCGGGTCCCGGCCGGCCACCCGGCCGCGGCCCTCGTCGAGGACGCCGGCGGAGCGGTCGACGTCGAGACCGTCGGGGACGCCGAGGAGGCCCTCGTCACCGTCGCGCGGACCGTGACCGCGGAGGGACGCAGCCGTGCCCACGTCGGCGGCCGCTCCGCCCCCGTGGGCACCCTCTCCGCGGTGGGCCAGACCCTGGTGGCGGTGCACGGCCAGTCGGACCAGCTGCGGCTCAAGTCCCCGGCCGCCCAGCGCCACGCCCTCGACCAGTACGCGGGGGAGGAGCTCGCCGGGCAGCTGCGCCGCTACCGGGAGCTGCTGGCCGAGTACCGCTCCGTGCAGCAGACCCTGCGCGAGGTCACCGAGCACGGCCGCGAGCGCGCGCTGGAGGCGCAGAGCCTGCAGGGCGCCCTCGAGGAGATCGACGCCGTGGACCCCCAGCCCGGGGAGGACGAGCGCCTCGACCAGGAGAGCCAGAAGCTGACCAACCTCGAGCAGCTGCGCGGGGCCGCGCTCACGGCCCACGCCGCCCTCAGCGGCGGGGAGTTCGCCGACGCCGACACCCCGGACGCGACCGCCCTCGTCGCGGCGGCCCACCGGGCCCTGGAGCAGGAGGCCGGCGCCGACCGCGACCTCGAGGAGCTGTCCGGACGGGTCGCCGAGCTGGCCGTGCTCGTCAACGACATCGCCGCCGACCTCTCCGGCTACGCGTCCGGGCTCGACGACGAGGGCCCCGCCCGCCTGGCCGAGGTGGAGTCCCGGCGGGCCAGGCTCAAGACCCTGACCCGCAAGTACGGCGCCACCGTCGACGACGTGCTCGACTGGGCGGAGCGCTCGCGGGCCCGCCTGGACGAGCTCACCGACGACCCCGCGCGGGAGCAGGAGCTCCGGGCGCGCCTCGAGCAGCTGCACGCCGGGCTCAGCGAGCTGGCCGCGCGGATGACCGAACGGCGCCGGGACGCCGCGCACCGGCTCTCCGAGGCCGTCAGCTCCGAGCTCACGGCGCTGGCCATGCCCAACGCCTCCCTGGTCATCGAGGTCGAGCCCACCGAGGAGTTCTCCGGGCACGGACGGGACGAGATCTCCTTCCTGCTCAAGCCGCACGCCGCCGCCGCACCGCGGCCCCTCGGCAAGGGGGCCTCCGGTGGCGAGCTCTCCCGGCTGATGCTCGCCATCGAGGTGGTCCTCGCCGCCGTGGACCCCGTGCCCACCTTCGTCTTCGACGAGGTGGACTCGGGCGTGGGCGGCAAGGCCGCCGTGGAGATCGGCCGCCGGCTGAAGATGCTCGCCCAGCACGTCCAGGTGCTCGTGGTGACGCACCTGCCGCAGGTGGCGGCCTTCGCCGACCAGCACATCCTCGTCACCAAGAGCACGGACGCCACGGTCAGCGACGTGCGCGTGCTCGACGAGGAGGAGCGCGTGGTGGAGCTCGCCCGCATGCTCGCGGGTCACGAGGACTCCGCGGCGGCGCGCGAGCACGCCCGGGAACTGGTCCGCGGAGCGGTGCTCTGAGGTGCCCGCGCACGGTGATCCCCAGCACGCAACCGACGTCCTGAGCGGACAAGAATGATAGGGTCGAATTCCGTGGTGAATGCAAACGAAGCCGCCCACGAGGCCGGCGCACAGCAGACCGAAAACCAGCGACCGGGCAAGGTGACCCGCCAGATCTTCGTGACGGGCGGCGTGGCCTCCTCCCTCGGCAAGGGCCTGACCGCCTCGTCCCTCGGGATGCTGCTGCGGGCGCGCGGACTCTCCGTGACGATGCAGAAGCTGGATCCGTACCTCAACGTCGATCCGGGCACCATGAACCCCTTCCAGCACGGCGAGGTCTTCGTGACCGACGACGGCGCGGAGACCGATCTCGACATCGGCCACTACGAGCGGTTCCTCGACGAGAACCTCGACGCCTCGGCCAACGTGACCACGGGACAGGTGTACTCCACGGTCATCGCCAAGGAGCGCCGGGGCGAGTACCTCGGGGACACCGTCCAGGTCATCCCCCACATCACCGACGAGCTGAAGAACCGCATGCGCCGCCGCGCGCAGGGCGACGACCAGCCGGACATCATCATCACCGAGATCGGCGGCACGGTCGGCGACATCGAGTCCCAGCCGTTCCTCGAGGCCGCACGCCAGGTCCGTCAGGACGTCGGCCGCCGCAACGTCTTCTACCTGCACGTGTCCCTGATCCCGTACATCGGGCCCTCGGGCGAGCTCAAGACCAAGCCGACCCAGCACTCCGTCGCCGCGCTGCGCGGACTCGGCATCCAGCCGGACGCGCTGGTGCTGCGCTCCGACCGGCAGGTCCCCGACACGATGCTGCGCAAGATCGGCAACGCCTGCGACGTCGACCACGACGCCGTGATCTCCTGCCCGGACGCCCCGAGCATCTACGACATCCCCCGGACCCTGCACTCCCAGGGGCTCGACACCTACATCCTGGACTACCTGGGACTGGACTACCGGGACGCCGACCTGGCGCAGTGGGAGCGGCTGCTCAAGGCCGTGCACGAGCCCGCCCACTTCGTCACGGTGGCCATGGTCGGCAAGTACATCGACCTGCCGGACGCGTACCTGTCGGTCTCGGAGGCGCTGCGCGCCGGCGGCTTCGCCAACGACGCCCGGGTCAAGATCAAGTGGGTGGCCTCGGACCTGTGCGAGACGCCCGAGGGCGCCCAGCGCGAGCTCGGCGACGTCGACGCGATCTGCGTCCCCGGGGGCTTCGGCATCCGCGGCATCGAGGGCAAGCTCGGCACCCTGCGCTTCGCCCGGGAGCACCGCATCCCGACCCTCGGCCTGTGCCTGGGCCTGCAGTGCATGGTCATCGAGTTCGCCCGCACCGAGCTCGGACTGGCCCAGGCCTCCTCGACCGAGTTCGAGCCGGAGACCGCCCACCCCGTCGTGGCGACCATGGACGAGCAGAAGCAGTTCGTCCAGGGCGCCGGCGACCTCGGCGGCACCATGCGGCTCGGCCTCTACGACGCGCAGCTGCGGGAGGGGTCCGTGGTGGCCGGGGCCTACGGCTCCACCACCGTCAAGGAGCGCCACCGTCACCGCTACGAGGTCAACAACGACTACCGGGAGCGCCTCGAGGAGGCCGGGCTCGTGATCTCCGGGTCCTCCCCGGGCGGCACCCTCGTGGAGTTCGTGGAGCTGCCCGCCGACGTCCACCCGTACTACGTGGGCACCCAGGCGCACCCCGAGCTCATGTCCCGCCCGACCCGCCCGCACCCGCTGTTCGACGGGCTCGTGAAGGCGGCCCTCGAGCGCCGCGAGGCCGAGGGGCGCTGAGTCCCCGCCCGTCACCGCACGGGCGTCCCGGTGCAGGCGC
>NZ_JBHVDI010000147.1:0-9763 GCF_042802875.1 Kocuria sp. NPDC057446
GTGCCGGGCCCCCGCCGTCCGCGCGGACCGCTCACCGTCGCCGAGCCCCGGCGATCGGCAGCGGACCGGTCAGCGGCGGACGGCCAGCAGCAGTCCCGAGCCGGTGGTCAGCAGGGCGGTGCTGAAGCGCTCGTCCTCCCGGAACAGCCGGTGCACGGCCCGCATCGTCCGGGTGTTCTCCTCGCGGTTGGCCGGCTGCGCCACCTTGTCCTGGGAGAGGGCGTCGTTGACCACGAGCATCCCGCCCGGGCGCAGCAGCCGGACCGCCTCCTCCGCGTAGTCGAGGGTGCCCTCGGCGTCGGCGTCGAGGAACACGAGGTCGTAGGCGCCGGCGCTGAGCCGGGGCATCACCAGGGACGCGCGGCCCGGGATGGTGCGGGTCCGGCTCGTCGGGACCCCGGCCTCGCGGAACGTGTCGCGGGCGGCGCGCAGCGCCCGGATGTCGGCGTCGATCGTCGTCAGCACGGACGTGCCGGGCAGCCCGCGCAGCAGCGCCAGGCCGGACACCCCCGCCCCCGTGCCCACCTCGACCACCGTCGCGGGCCGCGCGGCCGCGGCGAGCACGGTGAGGGCGGCGGCCGTCCCCGGGGTCACCGGGGGGATGCGCAGGGCGAGGGAGCGCTCCCGGGCGCGGTAGGCGAGCTCGTCCTCGGCGGCGAACGCCTCGGCGTACGACCAGCTCGTCGTCTTGTCCGCGCCCATGGTCCGCCCTTCGTCGCTGTAGTGGATGCGCGCCATCCTACCGGCTGGGCCCGGCCGTCCGGCCACCGCCCAGTCGGCATCCAGCTTGCCGGTCGATCATGGAGCGGACCACGACGTCGTCGGCGGGGCCGTTTCCGGAGCGGGTGACGGGGCGGCCCGGGGCGCGGGGGCGGTCCCCCGGCCCCACCGCACCGCCCCGCACCCGTCGTCCCGCCCCGATCGTCCCGACCGCCGCACGAGGAGGACCGATGTCCCGCCCGGACCGTACCGCGCCGGCCCGCCGCAGCAACGCCGTCCCCGTGGCCGCGGCCACCGTGAGCGCGGTGCTCACCCTGGTGCTGGGCTCCGGCTACGCGGTCGGGCGCACCGTCGTGGCGCAGTCCGCGCACGGCGCCGAGGAGCGGGTGCCGATCTCCGCGTGGCACGGCACCGGCGGGGTCCTGCACGCCGACGAGGCGTCCGCGGACCGGCTGCGCGCCGAGGGCTGGACGCTGCCCACCCTGGCCTCGGACGGCTACCGGGTGGTCTCGATGACCCGCGGCACGCTGGCCGAGCACCCGGTCGTGGCCGTCCGGCTCCAGCGCGGCGAGGACCGGGTGGTCGTGGTCGAGCAGCGCGGTCGCGTCGACCGGGAGAACCCCATGGACGGGCTCACCGGGCTGCCCGTCAGCGCCGAGGGGCTGGAGCGCGTCGCCGTCGAGGGCGTGCCGCTGTGGGTGGACGCCGGGCCGCCGTGGCGGGTCGTGCTCGTGGGGGACGAGGTCGTCTACACGGTCTCCGGGGACTCCGGGCCGTCCGCGATGGCCCGCACCGTGGGCCTGGTCGTCGCGGACGAGCGGGGTCGCGTGGTGGAGCCGTCCGCGGGGGACCCCGGCGTCGCCGAGACGGTGCTCGCCGGCCTGCGCGAGATCTTCGGCTGACCGGGTCCCGGCCCGCGGACTGGTAAAATTTCTTCCTGTGCTCGGCATCAACGGCGGCGAAGCGATCATCCTGGTGCTCCTGGCCCTGTTCATCATCGGGCCGGAGCGGCTGCCGGAGTACGCGGAGAAGCTCAAGGAGCTCGTCAAGGCCGCCAAGCGCTACGCCACCGGCGCCACCGAGGAGCTCAAGGAGACCCTCGGGCCGGAGATCGCCGACGTCGACTGGCGCAAGCTCGACCCCCGCCAGTACGACCCCCGCACCATCGTGCGCCAGGCCTTGCTGGAGGACGACGAGCCGGCGGAGGCCGCCGCGCCGCGGCCCCGGCCGGCGCTGACCCGCCTGGCGCCCGGCGAGCGGGCACCCTTCGACACCGAGGCCACCTGAGCCGACCCGTCACGCACCGGCGCGGGTCCGGCCGCGTCAGCGCGGCGCCAGGCCCAGCGGCCGCCCGGCGAGCCCGCGCGGGCGGGCGCCCAGCGCGTCCGCGACCGAGCGCAGCGCCACCGCGGCGGGGGAGCGCGGGGCCGACCACACGACCGGCCGGCCGGAGTCCCCGCCCTCGCGCAGCGCGAGGTCGAGCGGCACCGCGCCGAGCAGCGGCACGTCGTAGCCCAGCCGCCGGGTCAGGGAGTCCGCGATGCGGGCGCCCCCGCCGGCCCCGAACAGCTCGAGCACGCTGCCGTCCGGCATCGGCATGCCCGCCATGTTCTCGACCACCCCGGCCACCTTCTGACCGGTCTGCACCGCGAGCGCCCCGGAGCGCTCCGCGACCTCGACGGCCGCCTGCTGGGGCGTGGAGACCACGAGCACCTCCGCCGAGGGCAGCAGCTGCGCCACCGAGATCGCGATGTCGCCCGTGCCCGGCGGGAGGTCCAGGAACAGGTGGTCGAGGTCCCCGAAGTGCACGTCCGTGAGGAACTGCTCCACGGCGCGGTGCAGCATCGGCCCGCGCCAGGCCACCGGCTGGGCCGGGTCCACGAACATCCCGATCGAGATGACCTTGAGCAGCCCCGCGCGGCCGCCGTCTTCCCGCGCGGACCCGGGGACGTCCACCACGGGGGGCAGGATCATGTCCCCGACCTGGGTGGGCGCCCGGTCGATGCCGAGCAGCCCGGGAACGGAGAACCCGTGCACGTCCGCGTCCACGATGCCGACCGACCGGCCCCGCGCGGCCAGCGCGGCGGCGAGGTTCACGGTGACCGTCGACTTGCCGACGCCGCCCTTGCCGCTGGTCACGGCGTGCACCCGGGTCAGGGAGGACGGGTCGTTGAAGGGCACGGTCCGGGTGTGGCCCACCCGGTCCTTGAGGGCCGTCCGCTGCTCCGGGGTCATCACCCCGATCTCGACGTCCACGGAGCGCACCCCGGCCACGGTCCCCACGGCCTCCCGGACGTCCTGCTCGATGGTGCCGCGGAGCGGGCAGCCGCTGATGGTCAGCAGCACGTGCACCGCGGCGCGGCCGGCGTCGTCGAGGACGGCCGAGCGGATCATCCCCAGCTCGGTCACGGGCCGGCGCAGCTCCGGGTCGAGCACGCCGTCCAGGGCGGCGCGCAGGGCCGGGTCGAGGGTCTCGGGGGCGAGGACGTCGTCGGGGCGGGGCTCAGGCACGGGGGCTCCCTCGGGTCTCGGGGGCGGTGGGGCGGTCGGGGGTCCTGCTCCTGCGGCGGGCCGTCCTCCTCGGCGGGCTCCCCGGCTCGTCGGCGTCCGGGGCGTCGTCCTGGGACTCCAGGATCTCCTCGAGCACCGAGCGCAGCTCCGAGCGGACGAAGTCGCGGGTGGCCACGTCGCGCAGCGCGATCCGCAGCGAGGCGATCTCCCGGGTGAGGTACTCGGTGTCGGCGAGGTTCTGCTGGGCGCGGCGGCGGTCCTCCTCCTGCGTCACCCGGTCCCGGTCGTCCTGCCGGTTCTGCGCGAGCAGCAGCAGGGGCGCCGCGTAGGACGCCTGCAGCGACAGCATCAGCGTGAGCAGCGTGAAGTTGAGGTCCTTGGAGTCGAACTGCAGCTCCCGGGGCGCGATGGTGTTCCAGCCCAGCCACAGGGCCACGAAGACCGTCATCCACAGCAGGAACTGCGGCGTGCCCATGAAGCGGGCGAAGCCCTCGGTCATCCGCCCGAAGGCGTCGGGGTTCGGCCGGAACCGGTCCAGCAGCCCCGGCCGGTGCTCGCGCGGCTGGTCGAGGGCGTTGCCGCGAGTGCTGACGCGGGGGTGGCGGGGCTCGCGCTCACTCATACCGCTTGCCCACCTTCCGGATCGGGGTCCCGTCGTCGGCGGTGCGCCAGTCGTCCGGCAGCAGGGCGTCGAGGACGTCGTCGATGGTGATCGCCCCCACCACCCGGTCGTGGTCGTTGACCACCGGGATGATGGTGAGGTCGTAGGTCGCGAGCTCGCGGGCGACCTCCTGGAGGGAGGCGAGGTCGGAGACCGGCTCGAACGAGCGGTCGATCAGGTTGCCGACGGCCTCCGGCGGCGGGTAGCGCAGCAGCTTCTGGGTGTGCACCATGCCGAGGTACTTGCCGGTGGGCGTCTCCAGCGGCGGTCGCGAGACGATCACGGCCGCCGCGACGGCGGGGCTGAGCTCCTCCTGGCGGATGTGCGCGAGCGCCTCGGCCACGGTGGCCTCCGGCGGCAGGATGATCGGCACGGGGGTCATGAGCGAGCCGGCCGTGCCCTCCTCGTACTCCAGCAGGCGCCGGACGTCCTCGGCGTCCTCGGGCTGCATGCGCGCGAGCAGCTCCTCGGCCTGGGCCTCGGGCAGCTCGTTGAGCAGGTCGGCGGCGTCGTCGGGCTCCATCTCCTCGAGCACCGTGGCCGCGCGGTCCGGTTCCATGTTGGTGAGGATGTAGACCTGGTCCTCCTCCGGGAGCTCCTCCAGGACGTCGGCGAGCCGGTCGTCCTGGAGCTCGTGGGCGATCTCGAGCATGCGCTTGGCCGACATGTCGTGGAGCTCGTCGGCGAGGTCGGCGGGCTGCTGCTCCTCGTGGGAGGCGACCCACTGCGTGGCCGGCTGGTGGCCCGCGGCGGAGGGGTCGCCCGCGTCCTCCCAGTCGATGATCAGCGTCTCGTTGCGCCGGCGCATCAGGCCCCCGCCCGTGCCGGTGCGGCGGACGAAGAGCTGGGTGATCAGCCAGTCCCCGGTGTTGCGCTTGCGCTCCATCGCCATGTCCTCGACGGTGGCCGAGCCGGAGCCGTCGCGCAGCACCACGGTCCGGTCGAAGACCTCGCCCACCGCGAGCGTCTCCGCTCCGCGCTGCTCGAAGCGGCGCAGGTTGACCAGTCCCGTGCTGATGATCTTCTCCGCGTCGATGCTGGTCACGCGGGTCATCGGCACGAACACCCGCTTCTTGCCGAGGACCTCCACCACGAGGCCCACCACGAGGGGCCGGCGGGAGGAGCGGCCGTACCGGGAGCTGCCGCGCATCAGCACCACGACGTCGCGCAGCCGCCCCAGACGGTCGCCCAGGGGGTCGAACACGTCGAGGCCGATCAGGCGCGCGATGAAGATCTTGTCGATGTGGCTGCTCACCGTACAAGACTACCCACCGGTCCCCGGGGTCCGGTCCGGGGGGCAGGCCACGCCCCCCGGCGCGGGACCGGGCGCGGGCACGGCGTGCCGCGCGGGGCGCGCGGGGCGCGGCGGGGCGGCCGGATGGGGGAGAATGGGGCCATGAGCTCGCCACGGTCCCTGCCCTCCGCCAGTCCCGCCGTCCGCGGTCTGCCCCGCGGGGAGGTGATCGGGCGCTACGCCACGTACGCCGATGCGCAGAAGGCCGTGGACCACCTCGCGGACGAGCAGTTCGAGGTGGACCGGATCGCGATCGTCGGCAACGACCTGAAGTCCGTGGAGCAGGTGACCGGCCGGCTCAGTTATCCGAAGGTGGCCGGCCAGGGCGCGCTCAACGGCATGGTCTTCGGAGCCTTCCTGGGGATGATCCTCTCGCTGCTGGGCGGCGAGCAGTGGCTGTCCACGCTGCTCGTGTCGGTGCTGATGGGCGGGGCCTTCTGGATGCTGCTCGCCACCATCACCTACGCCATGCAGCGCGGGAAGCGGGACTTCACCTCGACCAACCAGATCGTCGCCACCTCCTACGACGTGGTGGCCGCCCCCGAGGTGGCCCAGCGCGCGCAGCAGGTGCTGCAGGGGCTGCGCGGACTGCAGAGCCTCCCGCGGGCGACCCCCGCGCAGCGGCCCGCCCCGCAGCAGGGCCCGCCGCCGGGAGCGCGGCCCGGCCCCCCGCAGGGCGGCGCCCCGGGGCAGGCCCCGGAGGGGGCCCCGTGGCAGCGGCCCGCCCCCGGGGCTCCCGCGCAGCCGGGGAGCGGCCCCGCACCCGCGGCGCAGGACCAGAAGACCGCGGCGCCAGGGCCCTCCGCCACGTTCCAGGACCTGCCCGACGGCCGCCCCCAGTACGGCATCCGGCTCCCCGCCGCGGAGCCGTCCGGGGAGCCTGCCGGGCAGGAGCCCGCCGGGCGCGACACGGCCCGGCCCGGGGCGACCGGGCGGGACGCCGGCGGGAGCACGTCCGCCGGCGCCTCCCGCTGACGGCGCCCTGGCCGCCGGCTCAGCTGGGGTCGACGCCCTCCCGGGCGTGCCACAGACCGGTCATCCACGCCTCGACCTCGTCCGGGGTGCGAGGCAGCCCGGACGAGAGGTTGACGTTGCCGTCCTCGGTGATCAGCACGTCGTCCTCGATCCGCACGCCGATCCCGCGGTACTCCTCCGGCACCGCGAGGTCCTCCGCCTTGAAGTAGAGGCCGGGCTCGATGGTGAACACCATGCCGGGCTCGATGACGCCGTCCACGTAGAGCTCCCGCTTGGCCTGCGCGCAGTCGTGCACGTCCAGGCCCAGGTGGTGGCTCGTACCGTGCGGCATCCACCGCCGGTGGTGCTGGCCCTCCGCGGAGAGCGAGACCTCGGCGGGCACGGGCAGCAGCCCCCAGCTCTCGAGCCGCCGCGCCAGGACCTCCATGGCCGCGGCGTGCACGTCGCGGAACCGGTTGCCGGGCACCGCGGCGTCGAACGCGGCGTCGGCGGCGTCCAGGACCGCCTGGTAGATCCGCCGCTGGACCTCCGAGTAGCGCCCGTTCACGGGCAGGGTGCGGGTGATGTCCGCGGTGTAGAGGGAGTCGGCCTCCACCCCCGCGTCCACGAGGATCAGCTCCCCGGGGATGACCCTGCCGGTGTTGCGGATCCAGTGCAGGACCGTGGCGTTGTTGCCGCACGCCGCGATGGTGTCGTAGCCCAGGTCGTTGCCGTCCGTGCGGGCCCGGGCGAAGAAGGCGCCCTCGACCATGCGCTCGCCGCGGTGGCGGTGGCCCGCCGCGGCGGGCAGCACGTGCACGATGTCGGTGAAGCCGGCGATGGTCGCGTGCACGGCCTCGCGCAGCTGCCCGACCTCGTGGGCGTCCTTGACGAGGCGCAGCTCCGAGAGCGCCTCGGCGAGCTCGCCGTCGAGGGCGTCCGAGGCCTCCAGGTCCACCCCGGTGTTGATCCGCGAGGTGTCGACCAGGGCGTCGACGTTCAGGTCCACCTCGCGCACGAGCCGGATCCGCAGCCCGCCCAGCGCGCCGGGCCCGGCGTCCTTGGTGATCGCGTCCTCGAGGCCGCCGAGGTCCCGGGTGCGCAGCCCGTAGGCGGCACCCAGCGCCTCGAGGGTGGGGCGGGGACCCACCCAGAACTCCCCGTTCTTGGCGTCGGCGTAGAACTCCTTCGTGTCCCGGCCGGCCATGGGGTGGAAGTACAGGGTGGCCTCGTGGTGGCCGCCGTCGTCGCCCGCGCCCTCCTCGACGGGCTCGAGCACCAGCACGGCGTCGGGCTCGTGGTCCACGCCCAGCCCCGTGAGGTGCGCGAAGGCGGAGTGCGGCCGGAAGCGGTAGTCGGTGTCGTTGGAGCGGACCTTGAGCGGTCCGGCGGGGAGCACGAGCCGCTCGCCGGGGAAGCGCTCGGAGATCCGTCGGCGCCGCTCGGCGGCGAAGTCCGCGACCGGGGCCCGCTCCACCTCGGTGGGCTCCGCCTCCGCCCACTGGGAGGCCATGAACTCCTGGAAGGCCGCGGAGTCGGGGCGCTGGGACCGGTTCTCGACCCGGTCCGAGAGCGGCTGGGCCGCGTCCTGGGGTGTGCTGCTGTGCTCTGTCATGATTCCTTTCCTCGCGTCGTCCGTCTCATCGTGCCACGCGGGGCGGCGGCCCGTCCGGCCCGGGCCGGTATCGTGGAGGGGGTGAAGATCGACCTGCACACCCACTCGTCCGACTCCGACGGCACGGAGAGCCCGGCGGAGGTCGCCCGCGCGGCGCACGCGGCGGGCCTGGACGTCTTCGCCCTCACCGACCACGACACCACGTCCGGGTGGCAGGCCGCCGGGGACACCGCCGTGGCGCTGGGCGTGGCGTTCGTCCCGGGCATGGAGATCTCCTGCACCACCGGGGACGGGATCTCGGTGCACCTGCTGAGCTATCTGCACGATCCGCGGGAGCCGGAGCTGCTCGCCGAGATCGAGTCCTCCCGCTGCTCCCGGCGCACCCGGGCCGAGCGCATGGTCGAGCTGCTGTCCGAGGACTACCCGATCGACTGGGACGTGGTCCTCGACCACGTGCACGAGGGCGCGACCGTGGGCCGCCCGCACATCGCCGACGCCCTGGTGACCGTGGGGGTCGTGGAGAACCGCACGGCGGCCTTCGCCTCCGTGCTGCACAGCCGCTCCCGCTACTACGTCCCCCACTACGCCCCGGACCCCGTGCACGCGGTGCGCCTCGTGCGGGCCGCCGGCGGCGTCCCCGTGTTCGCCCACCCGCTGGCCGCCGCCCGCGGACGGGTGGTGGGCCCTGAGGTCTTCGAGGCCATGATCGACGCCGGGCTCGGGGGGCTCGAGGTCGCGCACCGGGACAACCCCGACGACGCCCGGGCCCGTCTGGTCCGGATGGCCTCCGAGCACGACCTGGTGGTCACGGGCTCCAGCGACTACCACGGCGCCGGCAAGCCCAACCGGCTGGGCGAGAACCTGACGTCCGTCCAGTCGCTCGTGCGGATCGAGGAGCAGGCCGTCTCCGGCGTCCCCGTGCGCTACCCCTGACCGGTCCCGGGCCGGACCCCCGCCGGCACCGGGGGGAACCCGTGCTCAGTCCCACACGGTCGCGCCCGGCAGGCGCGCCCGCATGACCTCGATCGCCTCCGGGTTGCGGTCCACGCACACGAACCGCCGCTCCAGCTGACCTGCGGCCGCGCCCAGCGTCCCGGAACCGGCGAAGAAGTCCAGCACCCAGTCCCCGCGGGCGGAGCTCGCGGCGACCATCCGGCGCACCAGTCCCACGGGCTTCTGCGTGGGGTAGCCGGTCTTCTCCCGCCCGGTGGGGGACACGATGGTGTGCCACCACACGTCCGTGGGCAGCTTGCCCAGCCGGACCTTCTCCGGGGTCACCAGTCCGGGGGCCATGTACGGCTCCCGGTCCACCTCGGCGCTGTCGAACAGGTACCGCTCGGGGTCCTTGACGTACACGAGGACGTTGTCGTGCTTGGCGGGCCAGCGCCGGCGGGAGCGCCCGCCGTAGTCGTAGGCCCAGATGATCTCGTTGAGGAAGCACTCCCGACCGAAGATCGCGTCGAGCATGACCTTCGCGTAGTGCACCTCCCGGTAGTCGAGGTGCAGGTACAGCGTCCCGTCCTCGGCGAGCACCCGCCACGCCTCCCGCAGCCGGGGCTCCAGGAACCCCCAGTAGTCGGCGAACGCGTCGTCGTAGCTGCGCAGGGCCCCCAGCACCGTGGCGTAGGAGCGTCCGGCGAAACCGGTGCGGTCGCCCTCGCCGGCGGCGACCGGGGTCACGGTCGACTCCCGCCGGCGCTGGGTGCGGCCGGTGTTGAAGGGCGGGTCCACGTAGATCATGCGGAAGGCCCCGCCGGGGAGCCGCCGCAGGAGATCCAGGTTCTCCGCGGCGACCACCGCGTCGGGGCCCTCGGCGTCGAAGGCGAAGGGGCTCACTCGGCGGCGGTGCCGCTCTGCTCCTGCGCGGCTCCGCCGCTGCGGCGGCGCCGGCGGCGCCGGGTGGTCCCGTCCGAGGTGCGCTCCACCGAGGTCTCCCGGGCGGCCTCGGCGGCCGCGTCCCGCGCCGCGCCCCGGGGTCCCCGGCCGTCCTCGCGCGGGGCGCCCGACG
>NZ_JBHVDI010000148.1:0-9716 GCF_042802875.1 Kocuria sp. NPDC057446
GGTCCGCCCGGAGCGGGCGGACCCGGCCCGATGGGGCCCTGGCCTAGTGCGCGGCCGCCTTCTCGGCCTTCAGGTCCTCGTCCTGCTTTGCCCCCGGCCTGGCGTCCACCCCGGCCTCCTTGCGCTGCTGCGGGGTGATCGGCGCCGGGGCCGCGGTCAGCGGGTCGAAGCCGTTGCCGGTCTTCGGGAACGCGATGACCTCGCGGATGGAGTCCGTGCCGGCCAGCAGGGCCACCACCCGGTCCCAGCCGAAGGCGATGCCGCCGTGCGGGGGCGCGCCGTACTTGAAGCCCTCGAGCAGGAACCCGAACTTCTCGTCGGCCTCCTCCCGGCCGATGCCCATGACCTCGAACACCCGCCGCTGCACGTCCTGCCGGTGGATGCGGATGGAGCCGCCGCCGATCTCGTTGCCGTTGCACACGATGTCGTAGGCGTAGGCCAGGGCGTGCTCGGGGTCCTGGTCGAAGGTGTCCAGGAACTCGGGCTTGGGCGAGGTGAACGCGTGGTGCACGGCGGTCCACTGGCCGGCGCCCACGGCGACGTCCCCGGACTCGACGGCCTCGGCCGCGGACTCGAACAGGGGTGCGTCCACGATCCACACGAACGCCCAGGCGTCCTCGTCGATGAGCCCGGTGCGGTGGCCGATCTCCACGCGGGCCGCGCCGAGCAGCGCGCGGGCGGACTTCCTCTCGCCGGCGGCGAAGAAGATGCAGTCCCCGGGCTGCGCGCCGGTCGCGGCGGCGAGGCCCTCGCGCTCGGCCTCGGTGATGTTCTTGGCCACGGGGCCGGTCAGGGTGCCGTCCTCGCCGACCAGGACGTAGGCCAGGCCCTTGGCGCCGCGCTGCTTGGCCCACTCCTGCCAGGCGTCCAGGGTGCGGCGCGGCTGGGAGGCCCCGCCCGGCATGACCACGGCGCCCACGTAGGGGGCCTTGAACACGCGGAAAGTGGTGTCCCGGAAGTACTCGGTCAGATCGGTGAGCTCGAGCCCGAAGCGCAGGTCCGGCTTGTCGGAGCCGTACTTCGCCATGGCATCGGCGTAGGTCATCCGGCGGATGGGGGTGGGGATCTCCACGTCGATGAGCTTCCACAGGGCGGCCACGATGCGCTCGCCGAGGGCGATGACGTCGTCCTGCTCCACGAAGGAGGCCTCGATGTCGAGCTGGGTGAACTCGGGCTGGCGGTCGGCGCGGAAGTCCTCGTCCCGGTAGCAGCGGGCGATCTGGTAGTACTTCTCGATCCCGCCGACCTGCAGCAGCTGCTTGAACAGCTGCGGGGACTGGGGCAGGGCGTACCAGGAGCCCGGGGCCAGACGGGCCGGGACCAGGAAGTCGCGGGCGCCCTCCGGGGTGGAGCGGGTCAGCGTGGGCGTCTCGACCTCGGTGAAGCCGTCCTCGTGCAGCATCTCCCGGGCCACCCGGTTGGCGTCGGAGCGCAGCCGCATGATCCGGGCCGGCTCGGGCCGGCGCAGGTCCAGGTAGCGGTGCCGCAGCCGGGCGTCCTCGCCGACCTCCACGTGCTCGTCGATCTGGAAGGGCAGGGCGGCGGCGGTGTTGAGCACGGTCACGGTCCCCGCCATGACCTCGACCTCGCCGGTGGCCAGGGCCGGGTTCTCGTTGCCCTCGGGGCGCCGCTCCACGGTGCCCGTGACCTGCAGGACGAACTCGTTGCGGAGGTGGTGGAAGTCCGCCTCGTCGCGCACCACGATCTGGGCGACCCCGGAGGCGTCGCGCAGGTCCAGGAAGGCCACCCCTCCGTGGTCGCGGCGCCGGCCGACCCAGCCGGCCAGCGTGACGGTCTCTCCGATGTGCTCGGCGCGCAGGGCGCCGAGGTTGTGGGTGCGCAGCACTGAAAAACCCTTCGTTGTTCGGGAGGTGCGGACGGGGCCGCGCTCATCGCGCGTTGGCCCGGTGTTTCCCCGGTGCCCCTACTCTCGTTCCGGGAACGAGTTTACAGCCCGGCCCTCGGGCCCCCGGACGACGACAGGACGACGATGAGCACCTCCCCCGGCCACCCGGCCCTCGCCCGCCGCCTGGGCACCCTCGACGCCACGGTGATCGGGGTGGGCTCGATGGTCGGCGCCGGGGTGTTCGTGGCCTTCGCCCCGGCCGCGGGACTGGCCGGTCCGTGGTTGCCGCTGGCCCTGCTGCTGGCGGCCGTGGTGGCGTGGTGCAACGCGACCTCCACCGCCCAGCTGGCCGCCGTCCACCCCGCCTCGGGCGGCGCCTACCTGTACGCGAACCGGCAGCTGGGCCGGTGGCCGGGGTTCGTGGCCGGCTGGGGCTTCGTGACCGGCAAGACCGCGTCCGCGGCGGCGATGGCGCTGACCTTCGGCCTGTACACCGCCGAGCTCACCGGGGCCGACGACGCCGGGGCGCGGCTGCTCGCCGTCACCGCCGTCCTCGGTCTCACGGCGGTGAACCTGGGCGGGGTCACCCGCACCGCCCGGCTGACCACGCTGCTGGTCGTCCCCGTACTGGTGGTGCTGCTGTCGGTCGTCGTCCTGCTGTTCGGGGGCACCGGTCCCGCCGCGGGCGGCTCCTCCGGGGCGGAGGCCGCGGTGTGGGACGGCAGCGCCTGGGGTGTGCTGCCGGCGGCGGGCACCCTGTTCTTCGCCTTCGCCGGCTACGCCCGCGTGGCCACCATGGGCGAGGAGGTCCGGGACCCGGCGCGCACCATTCCCCGGGCCGTGCTGGGGGCGCTGGCGTTCACGCTGCTGCTCTACGGGCTGCTCGGCCTCGGGCTGCTGCGCTTCCTCGGCGTCGACCGGCTGGCGGCGTCGGCCGCCCCGCTCCTGGCGGTGGTGCGCGAGGCCGGCTGGGCGGCCGGGCCTACCGCCGCGGGCGCCGTGGTCGTCACCGCGGCCGCGGCCCTGGCCACGCTGGGGGCGCTGCTGGCGCTGGTCGCCGGGATCTCGCGCACGGCCCTGGCCATGGCCCGCGAGCGGGACCTCCCGGGACCGCTGGGCGCGGTGTCGCAGCGCCACCGGGTGCCGTGGGCGGCGGAGCTGGCCGTGGCCGGTCTCGTGGTGGTGCTCGTGCTGGTCGGCGACGTGCGCACGGTCATCGGGTTCTCGAGCTTCGGGGTGCTCGTCTACTACGCGCTGGCCAACCTCTCGGCGCTCACTCTCGAGCAGCGCCCGGGGTGGGCGCCGCGGGCGGTCAACGTCCTCGGACTGGCCGGCTGCCTGGTGCTGGCCCTCACGCTGCCGTGGCCGTCGGTGCTCACCATGCTCGGGGTCTTCGCCGTCGGCCTGATCGGTCGCGCCCTGGTCCTGGCGCGGCGCCGCTGATCCCCGGCACGGGGTCCCGCCACCAGGTGCCGAGCCCCCAGTCCCCGGTCGCCCACGGCGCCGAGCCCCCACTCCCGCCGCAATTCCCCAGACCAAGACTTGGGGAAACGGAACAGGACTGGGAACTCGACGGAACGGGCGGGCATGAGGTGGGGACTCGGCGGAACGAGCTGCGGACGGAGGGCGGGTCCGCGGCGGGTCAGGACTGCGCGGCGCGCACGACCGGGCGCAGGTCCCCGGCCGGCGGGGTCCACGAGGCCGGATCGGCGGCCACCTGCTCGCCGGAGCGGATGTCCTTGACCTCGTGGGCCAGCGTCCCGTCCTCGCCGCGGACCGTGAACCACACGAAGGGGATGCCGCGGCGCTCGGCGTACTTGATCTGCTTGCCGAACTTCGCCGCGCTCGCGGAGACCTCGCACGCGACGCCGCGCTCGCGCAGCTGCTGGGCCACGTCCTGGGCCGCGGACCAGGACTCCTCGTCGACCAGGGAGACCAGCACGGCGGTGGGGACCCTGCGCGAGGGCGCGGCCATCCCCTGGGACAGGATGCGGGAGACCAGCCGGGTGACGCCCACGGACAGTCCCACGCCGGGATAGGTCTTCTTGCCGGTGGACGCGAGGGACTCGTAGCGCCCGCCCGAGCACACGGAGCCCAGCTGCTCGTGGCCCACGAGCACGGTCTCGTAGACGGTGCCGGTGTAGTAGTCGAGGCCGCGGGCGATCGAGAGGTCGGCGACCACCGTGCCGGGGGCGCGCCGGGACGCCTCTCCCACCACCTCGGCGAGCTCGCGCAGCCCCTCCTCGAGCAGCTGGGTGTTCACCCCCAGCGCGCGGACCTGGTCCACGAAGGAGGTGTCCTCGGTGCGGATGGCCGCGAGCTGCAGGGCGGCCTGCGCCTGCTCGGGGGTGGCGCCGACCTCGTCGCACAGCGCCTGGGCCACCCGCTCCGGGCCGATCTTCTCGAGCTTGTCGATGCTGCGGAGCACCCCGGCGGTGTCCTGCAGCCCGATGCCCTGGTAGAACCCCTCGGCGAGCTTGCGGTTGTTGACGCGCAGCACGAACGGCGGGATGGGCAGCTTCGACAGGGCGTCGATCATCACGAGCGCGAGCTCCACGTCGTAGCGGAACGGCAGCGTTCCGTCGCCCACCACGTCGATGTCCGCCTGCGTGAACTCGCGGGCCCGGCCCTCCTGGGGGCGCTCGCCGCGCCACACCTTCTGGATCTGGTAGCGGCGGAACGGGAAGGCGAGGTGCCCGCCGTTCTCCACCACGTACCGGGCGAACGGCACGGTGAGGTCGAAGTGCAGCGCCAGCTGGTCGGCGCCGCGCTCGGCGGGGGCGGTGTCCTCGTCCTCCTGGAGGCGGGAGACGACGTAGACCTCCTTGTCGATCTCGCCCTTGCGCAGCAGCTGACCGACCGTCTCGACGGCGCGGGTCTCGATCGAGGAGAAGCCGTGCAGCTCGAAGGTCTCCCGCAGCACGTCCAGGACGTGCAGCTCGACCAGACGCTCCTCCGGCAGCCATTCGGGGAAACCGGACAGGGAGGTCTTGCGGGCCATGGGGACGTGCTCCTCGGGTGGATCGGCGGCGGGACGGGTGGACGGCCGGCCCGGACGGGCCCGACGGTTCCGCCCTCATCCTAGGGATCCCCGCGCGCCCGGCCCAAAGCCCGGCCCCGCGCCCCGCCGGAAGCCCGGCCCGGTGCCCGGCGTGACGCCCGGTCCCGGCGGGCGGGCGGCGGCCGGAGCAGGTGGCCTCGGTAGTATGGGTCTGACGATTGTCCGAAGCCGGGCGACGACGCCGGGCACCGTCCCGGGGCCGCCGCCGGCGAGAGCGAAAGAGTTCCAGCGGTGACAGAACGTCTCGAATCCGACGACCAGCCCACGCCCCGCCCCGCCCCCACCCCGGGCCCCGTGCCCCGGCCCGGCGCGCCGAAGCCGGGCGCCCCCGGCCCGGTCCCCACCCCGGCTGCCGTCCAGCCGCCCGCGGCCCCGGGACCGGCCCCGGCCGCCGCCCCGGCGGCGCCGGCGCTCGCCTCCCCCGAGTCCGTGGCGCGTGCCCGGGCCTTCGGCCGGGTCACCGAGGACGGTCACGTCTACGTGGTCGTCGAGGGCGAGGAGGTCCTCTGCGGGCAGTTCCCGGACGCGTCCGAGGACGAGGCCCTGGGCTACTTCGCCCGGAAGTTCGACGACGTCGAGGCGCAGGTCGCGCTGCTCGAGCAGCGGGTGGCGGCCGGAGCGCCGTCGGCGGACATGCTCGGCACGGTGGACCACCTCGCCGAGCAGGTCGGCCGGCGCGCGATGCTCGGCGACGTCAAGGCCCTCGAGTCCCGCCTGGAGGCCCTGCGCCCGGCGATCCGCCAGCTCGAGGCCGCCGAGCGGGCCGCCCACGAGGCGCAGCGCGCCCAGAACGTCGCGGCGCGCGAGGCGATCGTCGCGGAGGCGGAGCAGATCGCCGCCCAGGACCCGCAGCGCACGCAGTGGAAGCAGTCCTCGGCCCGGATGGCCGAGCTCTTCGACCAGTGGAAGACCCACCAGAAGTCCGGCATCCGGCTGGGACGTGCCGCGGAGGACGCGCTGTGGAAGCGGTTCCGCACCGCTCGCACCACGTTCGACCGGCACCGCCGCGCGTTCTTCTCGCAGCTGGACGCCGACAACGCCGAGGCCAAGAAGGCCAAGGAGGCCCTGATCGCCGAGGCGGAGGCCCTGTCCGGCTCCACCGACTGGGGTGCCACGGCCGCGGAGTACCGCCGCCTGATGGACCGGTGGAAGGAGTCCAAGCGCGCGTCCAAGAAGGACGACGACGCCCTGTGGGCCCGGTTCCGCGCCGCCCAGGACGCCTTCTTCGCGGCGCGCAAGGCCGACAACGACCGGATCGACGAGGAGTTCGAGGGCAACCTCGCCGTGAAGGAGCAGCTGCTGGCCGAGGCGAAGGCGCTGCTGCCGATCACGGACCTCAAGGCGGCCAAGCGGTCGCTGGGCGACATCCTGGACCGCTGGGAGCAGGCGGGGAAGGTCCCGCGCGCCCACATGCGCCGGGTCGAGGCCGAGCTGCGCACGGTGGAGGACGCCGTGCGCCAGGCCGAGGACGAGAAGTGGCAGCGCTCCAACCCGGAGACCAAGGCCCGGTCCAACTCGATGCTCACGCAGCTCGAGTCGAAGATCGAGGACCAGGAGGACGCGCTGTCCCGGGCGCAGGCCACCGGGGACGCCAAGCGCGCGGCCAAGCTGGAGGCCGAGCTCGCCACCAGCCGCCAGTGGCTCGAGACGCTGCGCCGTTCGGCGGCGGACCTGCGCTGACGGCGGACCCGCCGGAGGGCCCCGCGGCCGCGCTGTCCACAGTGCGCCGCGGGGCCTTTCCCGTGCCGCGACCGGGGACGAGAGTGGGCCCATGGACGTCCCGCCCCGGCACCCCGACACCCTGTTCCTGCCCGCGCGGCCGTTCTCGCGCGTCGAGCTCTCCGCCCTCGTCACGGACGGGGTGCTCGTGCCCGTGGTGCTGGAGGCGCACGTCCTGCGCGGCCGCCCGGTGACGCGGGCCGTGAAGATCGCGGCGCTGGAGGCGCAGCTGCCGCCGCACCTGCTGCGGCGCGGGGTCCTCGGGAGGCTCTCCGCGGCGTGGTTCTACGACTGCGCCGGCCGCCCCGGCGTCCTGCCGGTGCTGCTGGACAAGCTCCGCCGGACCACCATGTCCCCGGTCCCCGAGGGGCTGGCGCTGCACCAGGTCACGCTGGGGGTCTACGACGTCCACGACGCCGGGCCCGTACAGGTCACCACGCCGCTGCGCACGGCCGTGGACCTGGCCCTGCACGTGCCCGGACGCGAGGGGGCGGCGGCCCTGGAGAAGCTCCTGCACGCACCCCACCTGCACTGCCCGCCCCCGCTGGTGCAGGCCGCGCTCGAGAGCTTCGAGCGGATGCCCGGCCGGCAGGCGGCGCTGCTGCGGGTCCGCCGCGCCGCCCGGGCCGTCGGACGCCCGCTGCGCTGAGCTCAGCGGCCGGCCGGCTCCGAGATGGGCCGGTTGCCCGAGGTGCGGTAGACGTCGTAGACCCCGTCGATCCGGCGGACCTGGTTGAGCACGTGGTCCAGGTAGCGCGGATCGCCCATCTCGAAGGCGAAGCGGGAGATCGCCAACCGCGACTTCGAGGTGTGCACCGAGGCGGAGAGGATGTTGACGTGGTTCTCGGAGAGCACCCGGGTGACGTCCGAGAGCAGGGACTTGCGGTCGAGGGCCTCCACCTGGATCTCCACCAGGAACACGCTGGACTGGGTGGGCGCCCACGCGACCTCGACCACCCGCTCGGTGGAGGTCAGGGCGAGCATGTTGGCGCAGTCCTTGCGGTGCACCGAGATTCCGGCGCCGCGCGTGACGAAGCCCATGATCTCGTCCGGCGGCACCGGGGTGCAGCAGCGGGCGAGCTTCACGTAGACGTCCGAGGCGCCCTGGACCGTCACCCCGGAGTCGGACACGCGCGGGCGCACCGGCTGGGTGGCGATGGTGGTCTCGGCGAAGTCCTCCTCCGCGCCGTCGGCCCCGCCGAGGTCGCCCACGATCTTCGCGACCACGTCGTGGGCGCTGACCACGTCGGAGCCGATCGCCTCGTAGAGGGAGCTGATGTCGGTGCGGTGGAAGTCCTGGGCGACCGCCAGCAGGGACTCCTGGGTGAGCGTGCGCTGCAGCGGCAGGTGGTGCTTGCGCAGGGCGCGGGTGAGCGCGTCCTTGCCCTTCTCGATGGCCTCCTCGCGGCGCTCCTTGGAGAACCACTGGCGGATCTTGTTGCGCGCCCGCGGGGACTGGACGAACTTCAGCCAGTCCTGCGAGGGCCCGGCGTGCTCGGACTTGGAGGTCAGCACCTCCACCCAGTCCCCGTGCTGGAGCTCCGAGGACAGGGGCACGAGCTTGCCGTTCACCCGGGCCCCGATGGTCTTGTGCCCCACCTCGGTGTGCACCGCGTAGGCGAAGTCCACGGGCGTGGAGCCCGCCGGCAGCGCCATCACCTCGCCCTTGGGGGTGAAGACGTACACCTCGGAGGTGTTGATCTGGTAGCGGAGCGAGTCGAGGAACTCGGAGGAGTCCTGCGTCTCCTCCTGCCAGGACACGAGCGAGCTGAGCCAGGCGAGGTCGCCCTCCATGGCCTTCGGGGTGGCCGAGTTCGCCTGGTTCGCCTGGTCCTTGTACTTCCAGTGCGCGGCCACGCCGTACTCGGCGCGGCGGTGCATCTCGTGGGTGCGGATCTGGATCTCCACGGGCCGGCCGTCCGGGCCGATCACCGTGGTGTGCAGGGACTGGTACATGTTGAACTTCGGCATGGCGATGTAGTCCTTGAACCGCCCCGGCAGCGGCCGCCACCGCGCGTGCAGGGCGCCCAGCGCCGCGTAGCACTCGCGCACCGTGTTCACCAGCACCCGCACCGCCTGCAGGTCCTGGATCTCGTCGAAGTCCTTCCCGCGCACGATCATCTTCTGGTAGATCGAGTAGTAGTGCTTGGGCCGGCCGGTGATGGTCGCCTCGATCCCGGCCTCGGAGAGGTCCAGGGCGATCCGCTCCCGGATCTTCGCCAGCGACCGTTCCCGCTGGGGCTGGCGCTCCCCGACCATGCGCACGATCTCCTCGTACACCTTGGGGTAGAGCGCCGCGAACGCCAGGTCCTCGAGCTCCCACTTGATGGTGTTCATGCCGAGCCGGTGGGCCAGCGGCGCGAAGATCTCGAGGGTCTCGCGGGCCTTCTTCGAGGAGGAGCTCTGGGAGACGAAGCGCCAGGTGCGGGCGTTGTGCAGGCGGTCGGCCAGCTTGATGACGAGCACGCGGATGTCCTTGGCCATCGCCACGATCATCTTGCGCACCGTCTCGGCCTGCGCGGCGTCCCCGTACTGGACCTTGTCCAGCTTCGTGACGCCGTCCACGAGGGCGGCGACCTCCTCGCCGAACTCCGCGCGCAGCTGCTCGAGGGTGTAGTCCGTGTCCTCGACGGTGTCGTGCAGCAGGGCGGCCACCAGGGTGGCACCGGTCATGCCGAGCTCCGCGAGGATCGTGGTCACGGCCACGGGGTGGGTGATGTAGGGGTCCCCGCTCTTGCGCTTCTGGCCCTCGTGGCACCTCTCGGCGACCTTGAAGGCGCGCTGGAGGACCTCCAGGTCCTCCTCGGGGTGGGTGGCGCGCACGGTGTGCAGCAGGGGCTCGAGGATCGGCGAGTGGTCCATGGGCCGCCCGGACAGGTAGGACAGGCTCGACCGGGTGCGGTCGCTGCGGCCCGGGAACACGGCCCGGCCCAGCAGCGGCCGGGAGGCGGGCACCACGTAGTGCGTGCCGGCCATGTCCGACCGGCGCGGCGGGGTCGGTGCGGCGCCCTGGTCCGTGGGGACGGCCCCGTCGTCGGACGAGCTCATGACCGAGACTTCCTTCCCAATCGATGCACGCGGGGCGGCGGC
>NZ_JBHVDI010000149.1:0-9699 GCF_042802875.1 Kocuria sp. NPDC057446
CGCCCGTGCTGGGCGGAGGCCGTCGTCGTCGGCGCGGTCAGCGCTCGGCGGGGTCCGGGCTCAGGCGAACCAGATGCCGATCTCGCGCTCGGCGGACTCCGGGGAGTCGGAGCCGTGCACGATGTTCTGCTGGACCTTCTCGCCCCAGTCCCGGCCGAGATCGCCGCGGATCGTGCCCGGTGCGGCGGTGGTCGGCTCGGTGGCCCCGGCCAGGGAGCGGAACCCCTCGATCACCCGGTGGCCCTCCACGACGGCGGCCACGACCGGGCCGCTGAGCATGAACTCCACGAGCGGCTCGTAGAACGGCTTCCCCTGGTGCTCCGCGTAGTGCTGCTCCAGCAGGGAGCGCTCCGGGTGCAGCAGGCGCAGCTCGGCGAGCCGGTAGCCCTTCGCCTCGATCCGGGCGAGCACCGCGCCGGTGAGGCCGCGGGCCACGCCGTCGGGCTTGACGAGGACGAGGGTGCGTTCCGTGGTCATGGGGGTCCTTCCGAGGTGCGGGTCCAGGATGTCGGTGCCCAGCCTAGCCGTCAGGGTGCTCCCGCTCCCACTGCGCCTGGGCGGCGTCGCGGGCGACGTTCTCGCGGTCCAGCCGCGCCCCGGTGCGCACGGCGTACCACCAGGCGAGAACGCAGAGCCCGCCCACGAAGAACATCGTCGGGAGCACGAGGCCCGTGGCCAGGAGCAGGACCTGCAGCACCCATCCGGCGGCGTACCCCCAGGGGCGGCCCAGCACGGCCGGTGCCAGCACCAGGAGCAGGGCGAGCGCGGCCCCGCCGGCCAGGATCGCCGTCCGGGCCCCGTCCCCGAGCTCCCGGCCGAGGACCCCGTAGGCGGTGAGGGCGGCGAAGAAGGCGACGAACGCCTCCATGACGAGCACGGAGGAGGCGAACATCGTGCGGATCGAGCGCCGCCGCCGCGGCTGCCCGCGCCGGTCGTCACGATGGGCTCTGGTCATGCGTGCCACGTGGGACGGGTCCTCTCGTGCGGGGGGTGCGGTCGGTGCGGGGTGCGGGGCACGGTCACAGCCCCAGCAGCGTGCGGGCCTCGCCGACCACGGTGATCGAGCCCGTGACCAGCACGGCGCCGTCGAACTCCGGGCGGGCCGCGGCGTCCTGGACGGCCTCGGTCATCGCGTCGTCGAGCTGGGGGACGGCGTGGACCACGTCCTCCGGGAAGCCGAGGTCCACGGCGAGCTCGAGGAGCTCCTGCGGGTCGAACGCCCGCGGCGAGGAGGAGCGGGTGAACCAGAACTCGGTGTGGAACTCCTCGTACTCGTCCAGCAGGACCCGCAGCATGGCCTCGGCGTCCTTCTCGCGGAGCACGCCCACCACGAGGTTGAGCTTCCCGAAGGTGAAGGCCTCCTTGAGGGCGGCCGCCGCGGCGGTGAGCCCGTGCGGGTTGTGCGCGGCGTCGAGGACCACCGGGGGCGCCTTGCGCGCCAGCTCCAGGCGTCCCGGGGACTCGACGGCGCCCAGTCCGGTGCGGACCAGCTCCGTGCTGAGCTCCTTGCCGCCGCCCCCGAGGAAGGCCTCGACCGCGGCGACGGCCAGGGCGGCGTTCTCCGCCTGGTGGACGCCGAACAGCGGCAGCAGGACCTCGGGGTACCGTCCCGCCAGGCCCTGCAGGGTGAGCACCTGGCCGCCCACGGCCGTGGCACGGGACTCCACGCCGAACTCGACGCCGGCGAAGCGGAACGGGACGCCGAGCTCCCGGGCGCGGGCGAGGAGGACCTCGGCGGCCTCGGGGTCCTGGGCGGCGGAGACGAGGAACCCGCCCGGCTTGAGGATCCCGGACTTCTCCGCGGCGATCTCCCCGAGCGTGTCGCCGAGCATGTCGGTGTGGTCCAGGTCGACGGGCGTGACCACGGAGACGACCGCGTCCGCCACGTTGGTGGCGTCCCAGGTCCCGCCGATGCCCACCTCCAGGACGACGACGTCGACCGGCGCGTCGGCGAACACGGCGAACGCGAGCGCCGTGACGGTCTCGAAGTAGCTGAGCCGGGGCTCGCCCCGCCCGGCCAGCTCGGCGTCCACGAAGCCGAGGTACGGCACGATCTCGCCGTACACGCGCACGAAGGTCTCGTCGTCGACGGGCGCGCCGTCGACGCTGATCCGCTCGGTGACCCGGGAGAGGTGGGGGCTCGTGTAGCGGCCCACCCGCAGGTCGTGGGCGAGCAGCAGGGACTCCACCATCCGTGCCGTCGAGGTCTTGCCGTTGGTGCCGGTCAGGTGGATCACCGGGGCGGCGCGCTGCGGCTCGCCGAGGACCTCCATGGCCCGCCGCACCGCGTCCAGGCGCGGGGCCATCCGGTTCTCGGGAGCGCGCTCGAGCAGCCGGGCGTAGACCTCCTCGACGGTCGCCGCGCCGGCGCTCTCCGCGAACGGGGCGCTCACGCCTGCACCGTCCCGGTGCCGGCAGAGGTTCCGGCGGGGGTGCCGGCGGAGACGCGGTCCGGGGCGCCCACGACGGACACGGCCACGGCGGGCTCGCCCACGCGCAGCTCGAGCTCCGTGGAGAGCGTCTCGCCGGCCACGAGCCCGCGGTTGGCCTCGAGGGCGGCGACCGTCCGCTCGTCCGCGGTGACCACGGTGCGGATCCGGTCGGAGACCTGGAGGGCGGCGTCCTTGCGGGCCTGCTGGATGGCCCGGACCATGTCCCGGGCCGTGCCCTCGGCCTCGAGCTCGGGGGTGAGCCCGGTGTCGAGGACGAGGAACCCGCCGCCCGGCAGGACGGTCACGGCGCGGGAGCCGGTCCCGGCGTCCTGGGCCACGACGGTCTCGAGCTCGTACTCGCCCTCCTGCAGCGCCGTGCCGCCGGCGCTGACGGTGCCGTCCTGCGCGGTGGACCAGTCCCCCGCCTTGGCGGCCCTGATGACGGTCTGCACGCCCTTGCCCAGGCGGGGTCCCGCGGCACGGGCGTTGACCTTGAGCTGCTGGGAGATGCCGAACTGCTCCGCGGAGGCCTCGTCGGCGTCGAGCAGGGTCACGGACTTCAGGTTCAGCTCGTCCGCGACGATGCGCTCGAAGGTGCCCGCGAGCTCCTTGCCGCCGGTCACCACCACGGTCATCCCGGCCAGCGGCTGGCGCACGCGCAGCTGGTGGGCCTTGCGCAGGGCGGAGCCGTTGGAGCAGATCGTGCGGGTCGTCTCCATCCGGGCCACGAGCTCGGTCTCGGCGGGGAACAGCGAGGCGTCCGGCCAGTCGGTCAGGTGCACGGAGCGCCCGGCGGTCAGTCCGCGCCAGATCTCCTCGGTGACCAGCGGCAGCAGCGGGGCGGCCACCCGGCAGACCGTCTCCAGGCACGTGTACAGCACGTCGAAGGCGACGGTGTCCTCGTCGAAGAACCGGTCCCGGGACCGGCGCACGTACCAGTTGGTCAGCGTGTCCATGTAGGAGCGCAGGTGCTCCGCGGCGCCCGAGACGTCGTAGCGGTCGAAGGCGTCCTGCACGTCCCGCACGAGCCCGCCGGTGGCGGCGAGGACGAAGCGGTCCATCACGTTCCCGGACTCGTGCCGGGTCCGCGCCCGGTATCCGGCGCCGCCGTCGGCGGCGTTCGTGTAGAGGCCGAAGAAGTGGTACACGTTCCACAGCGGCAGCATCATCTGGCGCACGCCGTCGCGGATGCCCTGCTCGGTGACGACCAGGTTCCCGCCGCGCAGGATGGGACTGGACATCAGGAACCAGCGCATCGCGTCGGCGCCGTCCCGGTCCAGGACCTCGTTGACGTCCGGGTAGTTGCGCAGGGACTTCGACATCTTCTGCCCGTCGGAGCCCAGCACGATGCCGTGGCTGATGACGTTGCGGAACGCGGGCCGGTCGAACAGCGCGGTCGCCAGGATGTGCAGCGTGTAGAACCAGCCGCGGGTCTGGCCGATGTACTCCACGATGAAGTCGCCCGGGTTGTGGGTCTCGAACCACTCCCGGTTCTCCATCGGGTAGTGCACCTGGGCGTAGGGCATCGATCCGGAGTCGAACCAGACGTCGAGCACCTCGGGCACGCGGCGCATCGTGGCGCGGCCGGTCGGGTCGTCGGGGTTCGGCCGGGTCAGCTCGTCGATCCAGGGCCGGTGCAGGTCCACCTCGCCCCGGTCGTTGACGGGCAGCCGGCCGAAGTCGGCCTCGAGCTCCGCGAGGGAGCCGTAGACGTCGCGGCGCGGGTGCTCGGGGTCGTCCGACTCCCACACCGGGATGGGCGTGCCCCAGTACCGGTTGCGGGAGATCGACCAGTCGCGGGCGTTCTCCAGCCACTTGCCGAACTGGCCGTCCTTGACGTTCTCCGGGATCCAGGTGATCTGCTGGTTGAGCTCGACCATCCGTTCCTTGATCCGGGTGACCTCCACGAACCAGGAGGACACGGCCCGGTAGATCAGCGGGTTCCGGCAGCGCCAGCAGTGCGGGTACGGGTGCTCGTAGCTGGCCTCGCGAACCAGCCGGCCCCGGGTCCGGAGGTCCCGGACCACCGTGCGGGCCACGTCCTTGTCGAAGACGTTGCGACCGGCGATCCCGGCCAGGGGCGCCCCCGGGGCCAGCCGCTCGTCCTCGAAGAGCCGGTAGAACACCCCGGACTCGTCGAGGGACAGCACCACGGGGATGTCGTAGCGGGCGCAGACGTTCTGGTCGTCCTCGCCGTAGGCGGGCGCCTGGTGCACCAGGCCGGTGCCGTCGGTCGTGGTGACGTAGTCGGCCACCACGAACTGCCAGGAGCTGCCCGTGCCGAAGCGCTCGGCGTCGGCGAAGTAGTCCCACAGCCGCTCGTAGCGCAGCCCCTCGAGGTCCGCCCCGCGGTGCCGGGCGGTGACGGCGGCGGCCGCGGCGGCGGCGGGGTCCTCGGCCCCGCCCCAGCCGAGGTCCTTGGCGTAGGAGCCCAGCAGCTCCTCCGCCACCAGGAAGCGCCGGCCCTCGAGCTCGCCGGCGCCCGGCACCACGGCGTAGACGATCTCGGGGCCCACGGCGATCGCCTGGTTGGTGGGCAGCGTCCAGGGCGTGGTGGTCCATGCGAGGGCCTCCACCCCCGCGAGCTCGGCGGCGAGCTCGGGCCGGACCGCCCACGAGCCGTCGTCGAGCACGGGGAACGTGACGGTCACCGTGTGGTCCTGACGGTCCTGGTAGACGTCGTCGTCCATCCGCAGCTCGTGGTTGGACAGCGGGGTCTCGTCCTTCCAGCAGTAGGGCAGCACACGGTAGCCGGAGTAGACGAGGCCCTTGTCGTCGAGGGCCTTGAACGCCGAGATGACGGACTCCATGTAGTCCGGGTTCAGGGTCTTGTAGTCGTTGTCGAAGTCCACCCAGCGGGCCTGGCGGGTGACGTAGTCCTGCCACTCGGAGGCGTACTTCATCACGGAGGACCGGCAGGCGTCGTTGAACGCCGCGACGCCCATCCGCTCGATCTCCTGCTTGTCCGCCATCCCGAGCTGCTTCATCGCCTCGAGCTCGGCGGGCAGTCCGTGGGTGTCCCAGCCGAAGCGGCGCTCCACCCGGCGGCCCTGCTGGGTCTGGTAGCGGGCCACGAGGTCCTTGACGTAGCCCGTGAGGAGGTGGCCGTAGTGCGGCAGGCCGTTGGCGAAGGGGGGCCCGTCGTAGAAGACGAACTCGTTGGCGCCGTCCCGGCCGGGGTCGCGCTGGTCCACGCTGGCCTGGAAGGTGCGGTCCTGCGCCCAGTAGGCGAGGACTCGCTCCTCGACGGCCGGGAACGCGGGCGCCGCCGGGACGCCGCGGGGCTCGGGGTCGGTGGTCGCCTGGGGGTAGACGGGCTGGTCTGACACGGGATCCATCCTCGATCTGACGTCGGTGCTGCTCGTGCGGGTCAGGGTGCAAGGACGCTGCCGGCCGGTCGCCCGGGGCGGAACGCGGTACCACCTCGCTTGCGTCCCGGTCCCCCGGAGGGAACGCGGGCCGCCGCTCGTGACTGCTGTGACGGGCTTACCCGTTCGGTTCTACTGGGGCGCTCCCCGTGGCGGGGCGGGCCTGTTCTTCCGAAGGCTCCCCGGTGATGGCCGGATCGACGCCGTGATGACTGCTGCCATCTTAACCCACCCGGGAGCGCGCCGGGGCGGCGGCCGCCGGCGACCCCTCGGGTCCGGTGGCCGGCGCCCCGGCGGGAGGAGCCGGGCGGACGCGCTACCGGTCGCGGATCAGCTTGTGCGGCGCCGCCTGGGCGACCGGCTTGATCGTCACGGTGTCGAGGTCCACGTGGTGGGGCAGGTTCACCGCGAAGGCGCACACCTGGGCCACGTCCTCGGCGGTCAGGGGCTTGTCCACGCCGGCGTAGACCTGCTCCGCGGCCTCCTGGTCCCCGCCGAGGCGGTTGAGCGAGAACTCCGGGGTGTGCACGAGGCCGGGGGCGATCTCGACGACGCGCACGTTGTGCTCCGCCTCCTCGAGCCGCAGCGCCTCCGTCATGGCCCGCTGGGCGTACTTCGCGGCGTTGTAGCCCCCGCCGCCCTCGTAGGCCCGGTGGGCGGCGAGGGAGGTGAGGTTCAGGACGGTGCCCTCGCCGTTGGCGCGCAGCGCGGGCAGGAAGGCGCGGGTCAGGCGCATCGTGCCGAGGACGTTCACCTGGTACATCCACTCCCAGTCCTCGGTGCTGGCGTCGGCCACGCGGTCCGTGCCGCGGGCGCCGCCGGAGATGTTGAGCAGGGCGTCCACGCGGCCCTGCTCCTCCAGCACCTGGTCCCGGAGGGCCTCGACGTCCGCGTCCGAGGTGATGTCGCACGGCGCGGGCACGGCCCCGGTCTCCCGGGCCAGGGCCTCGAGCCGTTCGGCACGGCGGGCCACCGCGTAGACGGTCCAGCCGCTCCGGCGCAGCGCGCGGGCGGTGGCCTCCCCGATGCCGGTCGACGCGCCGGTGACGACGGCGACCCTGCCGGTGTGGGTGTTCGGGCTCTGCTGATCGGTCATGGCCCCACGCTAGCGGGGCGCCGGGCACCGCCCAAGCACCCGGGCACCGCCCAAGCACCCGGGCACCGGTCCGCGGCGTCGGGGCGTGCGCCGGGGTCCGTGAGAGACTGGTCGGCATGGCTGACAACACGCAGGGCACAGACACGCCCGGAACCGCACCGGAGACCTCGCCCGCCGCCACCCCCGTGACCGTGCCGGACAAGCCGGCGCTGGAGGGGCTGGAGCAGAAGTACGCGCGGAAGTGGCGCGAGGAGGGCACCTTCGCGTTCGACGAGGACACGACCCGCGAGCAGGTCTACTCGATCGACACTCCCCCGCCGACCGCCTCCGGGTCCCTGCACGTCGGGCACATGTTCTCCTACACCCAGACGGACGTGATCGCCCGCTTCCAGCGGATGAGCGGCAAGAACGTGTTCTATCCGCTGGGCTGGGACGACAACGGCCTGCCCACCGAGCGCCGGGTGCAGAACTACTACGGCGTGCGCTGCGACCCCACCCGCCCCTACGTCGAGGGCTACCGCCCGCCGGAGAAGCCGGCGAAGAACCAGCGCGACTGGGACGTGGTCTCCCGCCGGAACTTCATCGAGCTGTGCGAGGAGCTGGCGGTCGAGGACGAGAAGGTCTTCGAGCACCTGTTCTCCACCCTGGGCCTGTCCGTGGACTGGACCCGCACCTACCGCACCATCGACGACCGCTCCCGGGCGGTCTCCCAGCGGGCCTTCCTCCAGGACCTCGCCGCCGGCAACGCCTACATGGCCGAGGCCCCCACCCTGTGGGACGTGACCTTCCGCACCGCCGTGGCCCAGGCCGAGCTCGAGGACCGGGAGCGCGAGGGCACCTACCACCGCGTGGCCTTCCACCGTCCCGGCGGCGAGCCGGTGCACATCGAGACCACCCGCCCCGAGCTGCTGCCCGCGTGCGTGGCCCTCGTGGCGCACCCGGACGACGAGCGCTACCAGCCGCTGTTCGGCACCACGGTGCGCTCCCCGCTGTTCGACGTGGAGGTCGAGGTCCGGGCGCACCCGCTGGCCAAGCCGGACAAGGGCTCCGGGATCGCGATGATCTGCACCTTCGGCGACCTCACGGACGTCACCTGGTGGCGGGAGCTGGACCTGCCGACGCGGGCCCTGATCGGCCGCGACGGACGCTTCACCAGCGAGACCCCCGACTGGATCGCCCCGGGGGCCCCGGCGGAGCGCTACGCCGAGGTGGCCGGCAAGACCGTGTTCTCGGCCCAGCAGGCGGTCGTGGAGATGCTCCGGGAGTCCGGGGACCTGGCGGGCGAGCCCCGGAAGGTCATGCACCCGGTGAACTTCTACGAGAAGGGCGACAAGCCCCTCGAGGTCGTGACCTCCCGCCAGTGGTACATCCGCAACGGCGGCCGCGACGCCGACCGGCGCGAGGCGCTGCTCGGGCGCGGCCGCGAGATGGACTGGCACCCCGCCTTCATGCGCTCCCGGTACGAGAACTGGATCGAGGGTCTGCACGGCGACTGGCTGATCTCCCGCCAGCGCTTCTTCGGCGTGCCCTTCCCCGTCTGGTACCGGCTCGACGGCGACGGCAGCCCGGACTACGACGACCCCGTCCTGCCCGCCCTCGACCAGCTGCCCGTGGACCCGGCGGCCGAGCCCGCGCCCGGCTTCGACGAGTCCCAGCGGGACCGGCCGCACGGCTTCACCGGCGACCCGGACGTGCTCGACACCTGGGCCACGTCCTCGCTGACGCCCCAGATCGCCACCGGCTGGGCGGTCGACGAGCGGCTGCACGCCAACACCTTCCCGATGGACCTGCGGCCCCAGGGCCACGACATCATCCGCACGTGGCTGTTCTCCACGGTGGTGCGCTCCGAGTCGCTGGCCGGCTCGGTGCCGTGGACCAACACCGCGCTCTCCGGGTGGATCCTCGACCCGGACCGCAAGAAGATGTCCAAGTCGAAGGGCAACGTGGTGGTGCCCACCGAGGTGCTCGAGAACTACGGGGCCGACGCGGTGCGCTACTGGGCCGCGTCCGCCCGCCTGGGCGCGGACACCGCCTACGACGAGGGGCAGATGAAGATCGGCCGCCGGCTGGCCATCAAGCTGCTCAACGCCTCGAAGTTCGTCCTGGCGCAGGGCGTCACCGAGGCCTCGGTGCTCGGCGCCGGGGCGTCCGCCGACGTCGTGACCGACGCCGTCGACCGCGCGCTGCTGGCCCAGCTGGCCACGGTGGTGGAGCGGGCCGGCCAGGCGTTCCGGGACTACGAGTACGCCCGGGCCCTGCAGCTCACCGAGCAGTTCTTCTGGACCTTCACCGACGACTACGTCGAGCTCGTGAAGGACCGCGCCTACGGGGCCCGCGGGGAGGCGGCGCAGGCGTCCGTGCACGCCGCGCTCGCCACGACCCTCGACGCGCTGCTGCGCCTGTTCGCCCCGGTGCTGCCCTTCGCCACGGACGAGGTCTGGTCCTGGTGGCGCTCCGGCTCCGTGCACCGGGCGGCGTGGCCTGGCGTCGACGGCTTCGCGGACGCCGTGACCGACGCCGACCCGGAGGTGCTCACGACCGTGGGCGAGGCCCTCTCCGGGCTGCGCAAGGCCAAGTCGGAGGCCAAGGTCAAGCAGCGCACCGAGGTGCGCACGGCGACCATCACGGCCGCCGCCGCGGACGTCGCCCGTCTCGAGGCCGGGCTGGGCGACCTCAGGGCCGCGGGCAACGCCGCCGAGCTCGTGCTCGTCGCCGGTCCCGAGGGCATGACCGTGCGCGACGTCGAGCTGGTCCCCGCCGAGGAGCCGGCCCGGTAGCACCCGCCCGGCGGACAGCACGAGGG
>NZ_JBHVDI010000150.1:0-9546 GCF_042802875.1 Kocuria sp. NPDC057446
GGTCCCGCTCCAGGGACCGGGGCCTTGCCCGTGGTCGGCGACGGACCGGGGCCGTCGCACGCCCTCAGTCCCCGTGCTCAGTGCCTGCCGTCAGTGGCCGTAGAACAGCCGCTCGAACACGGCGCGGGCCTTGCGGGTGGTGCGCAGGTAGTCCTCCTCGAGGCGCCCGGCGCCTCCGTGCTCGTAGCCGCACCAGCGGGCCACCGCCTCGAGGTCCGCCCGCTTCGAGGGCAGGGCGTCGGAGCGGCGCCCGGTGCGCAGGACGTTGCCGTTGCGCACGGCCGTGGCCAGCCGCCACGCGGCGGACAGGGCCGTGGCGTCCTCGGCGGTCACGAGTCCTGCCTCCTCCGCGGCGTGCAGGGCGCGCAGGGTGCTCGTGGTCCGCAGCCCCTGCACCCGGTGCCCGTGCTGGAGCTGCAGCGTCTGGACCAGCCACTCGACGTCCGAGAGCCCACCGCGCCCGAGCTTCAGGTGCCGGGACGGGTCCGCGCCCCGCGGCATCCTTTCGTTCTCCACGCGGGCCTTCATCCGCCGGATCTCCAGCAGCTGGCGCTCCGTGAACTCCTCCGGGTACCGGCGCGGGTCGATCACCCTCCGGAAGGCATCGGCCAGCTCGTCGCTGCCGGCCACGGGCAGCGCCCGGGTGAGCGCCTGGTACTCCCAGGTCTGGGCCCACCGGGCGTAGTACTCCGCGTAGGACTCCACGGAGCGCACCATGGGTCCCTGCTTGCCCTCGGGCCGCAGGTCGTTGTCGATCTCCAGGACCCGCTCCGCCACGATGGGCGGTGTGCAGGGCGCCTTGAGCAGCTGCACCATGCGCTGCAGCAGGGTCTCGGCCTGGTCCCGCGCCGCGGCGGGGTCCGCGTCCCCGACCGGGGCGTAGACGTACATGACGTCGGCGTCGGAGCCGTAGCCGATCTCGCGTCCGCCCTGCCGGCCCATCGCGACGACGAGGACGTCGGCGAGCCGCCCGTCCCGGTCGTAGACCTCCCGCTCGGCCACGTGCAGGGCGCCGAGGACGCAGACCCGGTCGATGTCCGACAGCGCCTCCACCACCTGTTCGACGTCGAGCAGACCGGAGGTGTCCGCGAGCGCCACGCGCAGCTCCTCGCGGCGGCGGATGAGCCGGATCATCCGCACGGCCTCCCCGGGGTCCGGGTGGCGGGCCATCTGGGCGCGGATCTCGCTCCACAGCGTCTCGAAGGAGACGGGGCACAGCTCGTCGTCCTGGCCCAGCCAGGCCGTCGCCTCCGGCGAGTTCTCCAGCAGGTCGGTGACGTACCGGGAGCTGGAGAGGATCTGGCACAGCCGTTCGGCGGCGGCGTTGGAGTCGCGGAGCAGGCGCAGGAACCAGGGGGTGGTGCCGAGGGACTCGGAGAGCCGCCGGAAGCCCAGCAGCCCCGCGTCGGCGTCGACCCCGTCGGCCAGCCAGGCCAGGAGCACGGGCAGCAGGGTGCGCAGGATCTCGGCCCGCCGGCTGACGCCGCGGGTGAGGGCCTCGATGTGGCGCACGGCGGCCTTGGGGTCCCGGTAGCCGAGGGCGGCGAGCCGGTCCCGCACCGACTCGGGCGAGAGCCGGGTGTCGGTCTCCGGCAGGTGGGCGAGCGCGGCCAGCAGCGGCCGGTAGAAGATCCGCTCGTGCATCCCGCGGACGCTGCGCTTGACCTTGCGCCACTCCTCGAGCAGCGCCTCGCCGGAGGGGCGGGCGGTGTCCGCGGCGCCGCGCAGCGACCGGGCGATGACCGTGAGCTCCCGCTCCGCCTGCGGCATGAGGTGGGTGCGGCGCAGCCGGAACAGCTGGATGCGGTGCTCCAGCAGGCGCAGCCAGCGGTAGTGGGCGGAGAACTGCTCGCTGTCCCGGCGGGCGATGTAGCCGCCCTCGGAGAGCGCGGCGAGGGACTCGGTCGTGGCCTGGGTCCGGACCCGCTCGTCGGTGCGCCCGTGCACGAGCTGGAGGAGCTGCACGGTGAACTCCACGTCGCGCAGCCCGCCGGGGCCCAGCTTGATCTGGCGCTCGCCCTCGGCGGCGGGGATGTTGTCGGTGACGCGCCGGCGCATGGCCTGCACGGACTCCACGAAGCCCTCCCGCCCGGAGCTGCGCCACACGAACGGCTCGATGGCCCGGCGGTAGGCGGCCCCGAGCTCCGGGTCCCCGGCGACGGGCCGCGCCTTGAGCAGGGCCTGGAACTCCCAGGACTCGGCCCACCGCTCGTAGTAGCGCACGTGCGAGTCCAGGGTGCGCACCAGGGGGCCGTCCTTGCCCTCGGGCCGGAGGTTGGGGTCCACCTCCCACAGCGGGGGCTCCGCGCCGCGGGCCATGAGCGCCCGGGCCGTGCCCGTGGCGAGGGCCGTGGCGATGACGGTGGCCTCCGCCCCGTCCAGGGGCTCCGCACCGTCCGGGTCCTCCACGGCCATGACGTGGACGACGTCGACGTCGGAGATGTAGTTGAGCTCACGAGCACCGCACTTGCCCATCCCGATCACGGCGAGCCGCACGTGCTCGACCGTCCCGGGGTCCCAGGTCCCGGCCGCCTCCGCCCGCGAGACGGCGAGCGCCGCCTCGAGGGCCGCGGCGGCGAGGTCGGCCAGCTGGCGTCCCACCGCGGGCATGTGGTCGGCGGGGTAGAGGGCCCCGACGTCCTGGATCGCGATGCGCGCCAGCTCCCGCCGGTAGGCGACGCGCAGGGCGCTGCAGGCGGTGTCGCCGGTCTCGGCCGCGACGGGGGTCCGCGCGGCGGGCTCCGCCCCGACGGCCCTCAGGAGCGCGTCGCGGAACTGCTCCGGGGGGATCTCCCCGGGCTCGGCGGCGGCGGGCTCCGCGAGGAGGTCGAGGTGCTCGGGGCGCCGGAGCAGGAACTCCCCGAGCGCCTCGGAGGCCCCCAGGAGCCGGAACATGGTCTCGGAGGCCTCCGGGCCCGCGTTGATCCGCTCGGCGAGCTCCGGGGACTTCTCGAGGAGCCGGACGGTGAGCTGCAGGGCGACGTCGGGCGAGGCCGCCAGCGCCAGGCCCTCCAGCAGCCGGTCGAGGTCGACCTCGGCGAGCTCGGGAAAGGCGAGCCAGCGCTGGGCGTTGCCCGTGTCCGCGAAGCCGGCCTTGATCAGACGGCCGGACGCGACGGTGCCCGCGGGGGCCGCCGACTGGGGAGGGTGTGTCATGGGACGGTCCGTCCGGGGTCAGAGGATGCCGAGGTTGTTCTTGAGCTCGAAGTGCGTGACCACCCGGCGGTAGTCGTTCCAGTCCCGGCGCTTGTTGCGCAGGAAGTAGTCGTAGACCTGCTCGCCGAGCAGCTCGGCCATGAACTCCGACTCCTCGGTCTCCCGGATCGCGTCGTAGAGGCTCGAGGGCAGCGGGTTGTGGCCCAGGGCGCGGCGCTCCGCGGAGCTCATGGCCGCGACGTCGTCCAGCTCCACGGGCGGGAGCTCGTACTCGTTCTCGATGCCCCGCAGACCCGCGGCCAGCAGCGCGGCGTAGGAGAGGTACGGGTTCGTGGCGGAGTCGATGCCGCGGTACTCGATGCGCGCGGCCTGCACCTTGTCGGGCTTGGACAGCGGCACCCGCACCAGGGCGGAGCGGTTGTTGTGCCCCCAGGACTGGTAGGAGGGGGCCTCTCCCCCGCCCCAGAGCCGCTTGTAGGAGTTGACGAACTGGTTGGTCACGGACGTGAACTCGGGGGCGTGCCGCAGGATGCCGGCGATGAAGTGCCCCGCCGTGCGGGAGAGCCGGAACTCGGACCCGGCCTCGAAGAAGGCGTTGGTGTCCCCCTCGAAGAGCGAGAAGTGGGTGTGCATGCCGGAGCCGGGGTGCTCCGTGAACGGTTTGGGCATGAAGGTCGCGTAGAGGCCCTGCGAGAGGGCGACCTCCTTGATCACCGTGCGGAACGTCATGATGTTGTCGGCGGTCTGCAGGGCGTCGGCGTAGCGCAGGTCGATCTCGTTCTGCCCCGGGCCCGCCTCGTGGTGGGAGAACTCGACGGAGATCCCGACGGCCTCGAGCATGCTGACGGCCTTGCGCCGGAAGTCCTGCACCACGCCGCCCGGCACGTGGTCGAAGTACCCCTCGTGGTCCACGGGCGTCGGCCGGCCCTCGGCGTCGAGGTCCGCGGACTTCAGCAGGTAGAACTCGATCTCCGGCGCCGTGTAGCAGGTGAAGCCCATGTCCGAGGCCTTCTCCAGCACGCGCTTGAGCACCCCGCGCGGGTCCGAGGAGGAGGGCTCGCCGTCCGGGGTGAGGATGTTGCAGAACATCCGCGCGGTGGGCTCCGTCTCGCTGCGCCACGGCAGGATCTGGAACGTGGAGGGGTCCGGCTGCAGGAGCATGTCCGCCTCGGACACCCGCGACAGGCCCTCGATCGAGGAGCCGTCGAAGCCGAGTCCCTCCTCGAAGGCCGCCTCGACCTCGGCGGGGGCCAGGGCCACCGACTTGAGGCTCCCGACGACGTCCGTGAACCACATCCGCACGAAGCGCACGTCGCGCTCCTCGATGGTCCTGAGGACGAACTCCTGCTGACGGTCCATGGTTGTCTTCCTCGTCTTCCTGCCCGGGGCGCCGTGCCGACCGGGCACGCCGGCTGTCCCGCCCACTCTAACGCGCCCGCCTGCCGCGCCCGCCGGACGGAACGGGCCCGGCGGGTGCGCCCGATAGGGTGGGTCCATGACCCAGGAGACACCCCGCCCGGCACCGGGTGCGCTGGACGTGCGCCGGGTGCGCACGCACCACCTGCGCGAGGCCAAGCGCCGCGGCGAGAAGTTCACGATGCTCACGTGCTACGACGCCCTGACGGCGGCGATCTTCGACGCGGCGGGCGTGGACTCGCTGCTCGTGGGGGACTCCGCGGGCAACAACGTCCTGGGCCACTCCAGCACCCTGCCCGTCACCGTGGACGAGCTGCTGCCGCTGTGCCGGGCGGTCTCGGGCGCCGTCGAGCGCGCCTTCGTGGTCGTGGACCTGCCCTTCGGCTCCTACGAGGCCTCCCCCGAGCAGGCCGTGGGCACCGCGGTGCGCTTCCTCAAGGAGGGCGGGGCGCACGCGGTGAAGCTCGAGGGCGGGGCCTGGTTCGCCCCGCACGTGCGGGCCATGGTGCAGGCCGGGGTGCCGGTCGTGGCGCACATCGGCTTCACGCCGCAGAGCGAGCACGCCCTGGGCGGGTACCGCGTGCAGGGCCGCGGCGACGCCGCGGGGGCGCTCGTCGAGGACGCCCGTGCCCTCGAGGCGGCCGGGGCGTTCTGCCTGGTGATGGAGATGGTCCCGGCGGAGGCCGCCGCGGCCGTGGACGCCGCCCTGGAGATCCCGACCGTCGGCATCGGCGCCGGTCCGGGGACCACGGGCCAGGTGCTCGTGTGGCAGGACATGCTCGGACTGCGGCGGGGCCGGATGCCGCGCTTCGTCCGGCAGTACGCGGACCTCCACGGGGTGGTCTCGGACGCCGTGGGCCGCTACGTCCAGGACGTCCGGTCGGGGACCTTCCCGGGTCCCGAGCACGGTTTCTGAGCACGGTTCCGTTACCGCCGCACCCCGCTCCGGTGCCCGGCCGGGGGCCGCTCAGCCCTCCTCGAAGGCGCGGTCCTCCTCGTCCCACCGCCGGGTGCGCTCCGCCGCGATCTTGAGGGCGTTCTGCGCCTCCTCCCGCGTGGCGTAGGGGCCCAGCAGCTTGCGGTAGTCCGACTGCGGGCCCTCCTCGACCTGGTGGGTGTAGGTGTTGAACCAGAACTCGGCCATGACCTCTCCTCTCGGTGGCCGCCGGGCCCCGGCTGACCGGTCCGGCCCCGTGCCCGGCGCGCTAGGGTAGATCCTAGGCCCGGACCGGCCCGGACGGGGCCGGCACACCCGATCCAGGAGGTCCAGACCCTCGTGCCCACGCACAACCTCACCGCGCCCGCTCCCGGCGCCACCGCTCCCGTCGGGGCCCTCGTCCCCGGCGTCGTGACTCCCGCCCGCCCCGTGCCGGCGGCCATCGCCCGCCCCGAGTACGTGGGCCGGGCGGAGCCCGACGAGGGCCGCGGCGGCAACGTCTACACCCCCGACGAGATCGAGCTGATCCGCGAGGCGGGCCGGATCGCGGCCCGCGCCCTGCAGGAGGCCGGCCGGGCGGCGGTGCCGGGCACCACCACGGACGAGCTCGACCGGATCGCCCACGAGTACCTGTGCGACCACGGGGCCTATCCCTCCTGCCTGGGGTACCGGGGCTTCCCGAAGTCCATCTGCACGTCCCTCAACGAGGTGATCTGCCACGGCATCCCCGACTCCACGGTGCTGGAGGAGGGCGACATCATCAACCTGGACGTGACGGCCTACAAGAACGGCTTCCACGGCGACACCAACCGGATGTTCCTGGTGGGCGAGGTCGACGAGCAGTCCCGGCAGCTGGTCGAGCGCACCGAGGAGGCCCTGAACCGGGCCGTCAAGGCCGTCCGGCCGGGCCGGGAGATCAACGTCATCGGCCGCGTGATCGAGAAGTACGCCCGGCGCTTCGACTACGGCGTGGTGCGGGACTTCACCGGCCACGGGGTGGGCCGCGAGTTCCACTCCGGCCTGATCGTCCCCCACTACGACGCCGCGCCGTCCTACGCCACCCCCATGGTCCCGGGCATGGTCTTCACGATCGAGCCCATGCTGACCCTGGGCACGATCCAGTGGGAGCAGTGGGACGACGACTGGACCGTCACCACCCGCGACCGGCGGCGCACCGCGCAGTTCGAGCACACCATGGCCGTCACCGAGGACGGCGTCGACGTCCTCACCCTTCCGTAGGCCCTGCCGTAGACTGCCCACACTTGACCGACCTCCGGCCCGCGAGAGGACCTTCCATGAGCCAGCCACAGACCACCGAACTTCCCGCCACCGTTCCCGCAGCCCACCGTCGGGCCATAGGCGTCGACTTCGGGGGCACCGGCACTAAGGGCGGGATCGTGGACCTCGACACCGGGGAGCTCGTCGGCACGCGTTTCCGCATCGCGACGCCGCAGCCGGCCACTCCCGAGGCGGTGGCCGAAACGGTCGCGAAGATCGTGGAGGAGCTCCAGGCCCGCCCCGACGCCCCGGCCCCCGACTCCCCGGTCGGCATCGCGTTCCCGGCGATCATCAAGAACGGCGTCGCCCTGTCGGCCGCGAACATCGACAAGTCCTGGATCGACACGGACGTGGACTCCCTCATGACGCGGCGACTGGGCCGGCCGGTGGAGGCCCTCAACGACGCCGACGCGGCCGGGCTGTCCGAGGCGGTGTACGGCGCCGGCCGGAGCGTGGGCGGTCTCGTCATCGTGCTCACCCTGGGCACCGGCATCGGCTCGGCGCTCGTGCAGGACGGCAGGCTCGTGCCCAACGCGGAACTCGGTCACCTGGAGATCGACGGCTATGACGCCGAGACCCGGGCCTCGGCGTCGGCGCGGGAGCGCGAGAACCTGCCCTGGAAGAAGTGGGCGACCAAGCGGCTGCAGCCCTACTTCAGCCACGTCGAGTTCCTCTTCTCCCCCGACCTGTTCATCGTGGGCGGCGGGGTGTCGAAGAACCCCGACAAGTTCCTCCCCTATCTGGAGCTGCGGACGCCCGTCAAGGTGGCGGAGCTGCGCAACAACGCGGGCATCGTCGGGGCCGCTCTGCGCGCAGACCTGCCTGTGTCCGCACGCTGACGCCCCACCGTCCGGGCGGACCGACCCATCGCGGTTCGTCCGGGGCGCCGAGGCGCACGCCGGCGTCCCGCGCGCCCCAGAGCTGCCCCCCTCAGCACCGCACCGGGAGATATTCATGAAAAGTACCGCAGGAGAAGTGCGTCTGCCGGCCGTGGCCATCGGAGTGCCGACCTATCGGCGGCCGGAGGTGCTGCCTCGACTCGTCAGGGAGCTGGGCGAGCAGGCCGACGACCTCCTCGGGCGGGACGGGCGGCCCGCCGTGGCCAGGTCCGTGCGGATCGTCCTGGCCGACAACGACCCGGAGCGCTCGGCGGAGCCCACCGTGGCCGAGCTGGCGCGCTCCTGCGCGGAGGGCGGTCCGGAGGTGCGGTACGTGAGCGAACCGGTCCCCGGCATCGCCGCGGTGCGCAACCGGCTGCTCGAGGACACGGCCGACGCGGACGTCCTGCTCAGCATCGACGACGACGAGCGTCCCCGACCGGGATGGGCACGGCACCTGCTGGAGACCTGGAACCGGACGGGAGCGGCCTTCGTGGCAGGCAGGGTCGTCCCCGAGTACACCGGCGAGGTGGACCCGTGGTTGCTGGCCGGCCGGTTCTTCGTGCGCCGGCAGCTGCCCACGGGGACGGCCGTCCCGTTCGCGGCCGGAGGGAACATGCTCCTCGACCTCGCCCAGGTCCGGGCCGCCGGGGTGCGCTACCGCGACGACTTCGGCCTCTCCGGCGGAGAGGACACCGTCTTCACCAAGGAGCTGCACGCGGCGGGCCGCTCCCTCGTCTGGTGCAACGAGTCGGAGGCCGTGGACGTCGTGCCGGCCGAGCGCCAGACCCGACGCTGGGTCCTGGTCCGGGCCCTCAGCCACGGGAACTCCACGGTCCTGTCCGACACCGTGCTGGCGCCCTCCCGTCGACGTCGGGCGGTCCGCGCCAAGGCCGCCGTCGCGGGACTGGCGCGCCTGGGAGGCGGCGCCGGCCGGGCTCTCGGGGGCTTCGCGGGCCGGGCGCCCGTGCACCAGGCCCGCGGACTGCGCACCGCGTGCCGTGGCGCGGGCATGCTGCTCGGGGCGGCCGGCTGGTCCTACGAGGAGTACGGTCGCGACGGCCGGCTCGCCCGCTTCCGGCCGGGGGCATGAGCTCCGTGCTCCGCACCGGCTCCCTCCGCGCCCGGGCACCGCGCGCCGTCCTGCGCCCGGCCGCCCGGGTGCTCGGGACACCCGTGCGCGTGCGCACGGACGCGCCGCGGATCGCCCTGACGTTCGACGACGGTCCGGTGCGCGCGGTCACTCCCGGCATCATGGACGTGCTGCACGACTTCGACGCCCGTGCCACCTTCTTCGTGCTCATGACCAGGGCCCGCCCCGATGCCGGCCTCGTGCGGGAGCTGGGCGCGGCCGGCCACGAGGTCGCCCTGCACGGGGCCGACCACCGTTCCCTGCGCACCTTCACCCCCGGGGAGGTCCGCGACCGGACTCGCCGTGCCCGGGACGAGCTGGAGCAGATCACCGGAGCACCCGTGACCTGGTTCCGGCCGCCCTACGGCGAACAGTCCCCGGCGAGGTGGGCGGCGGTGCGCAGCCTGGGCCTGGAGCCGGTGCTGTGGTCCGCCACCACCTGGGACTGGAAGGACGTCCCGCAGGCCCGCCGTGTCGAGAAGGCCCTCGACGGATGCTCCGCCGGGGCCATCCTGCTCGCCCACGACAACTTCGCCGACGCCGTCGACGGTGTCAGCGACGGGCCCCGCCCCGAGGTGGACAAGACCGACCTGCTCACCCGTGTGCTCTCCGGCCTGTCCGAGCGCGGAACGACGGCCACGACGGTGTCCGAGCTGCTGCGCACGGGCCGCTTCGAGCGGCGCATCAGCTTCGCCGGCTGACCGGGGGCAGAAAAAACCCGCCGGGGGCCGCGGCTTCCCCTCCGCAGC
>NZ_JBHVDI010000151.1:0-9476 GCF_042802875.1 Kocuria sp. NPDC057446
GTCCGAGGACGACGGGCCCGGACCGCACCGGCTCACTGCTCCGGGGCCTGCACCTGGGTGGGGTTGAGCACGCGGGAGAGGAACGCCTGGGTGCGGGGCTCGCGCGGGCTGCGGATCAGATCCGCGGCGGGGCCCTCCTCGACGACCACCCCGCCGTCCATGAACACGACCTTGTCGGCGACGTCGCGGGCGAACTCCATCTCGTGGGTGACCACGAGCATCGTCATCCCCTCGGCGGCGAGGGTGCGCATGATCGCCAGGACGTCGCCCACCGTCTCGGGGTCCAGGGCGGAGGTCGGCTCGTCGAAGAGCATCAGGGACGGGTCCATCGACAGGGCCCGGGCGATCGCCACGCGCTGCTGCTGCCCGCCGGAGAGCTGGTCGGGGTAGTTGTCGGCCTTCTCGGCCAGGCCCACGCGCTCCAGGTTGCCGCGGGCGATCCGCTCGGCCTCGGCCTTGTCCCGCTTGAGCACCTTGAGCTGGGCCACGGTGCAGTTCTCGAGCACGTTCAGGTGCGGGAACAGGTTGAACTGCTGGAAGACCATGCCCACGTGCCGGCGCATCCGGTCGACGTCGGCCTCGGGATCGGTGACCTCGAAGTCGCCGATCGTGATCCGCCCCTGCTGGGGGGTCTCGAGCAGGTTCACGCAGCGCAGCAGGGTGGACTTGCCGGAGCCGGAGGGGCCGATGAGGCAGACCACCTGGCCGGCGCCGACGCTGAGGGAGATGCCCTTGAGGACCTCGAGGGAGCCGTAGGACTTGTGCAGTCCCTCGACGACGACGGAGGCCGCGCCCGCGAGGCCGTCGGCGCCGTCGGACCCGGACCGGGGGGTGGGAGAGGATGCAGTGCTCACAGTCAGGCTCCTAGGACTTCTTCATGCGGTCGGTCTTGGACTCGAAGCGGCGGGTCAGGATGCCCAGCGGCACCGTGATGATGAGGTAGCAGACACCCGCCACCACCAGGGGCGTGAGCCCGGCCCCGGCCCCCGAGATGGCCTCGCGGCCGTACTTGGTGAGCTCGTACTGGCCCACGCCCATGCCCAGCAGGTACACCAGCGAGGAGTCCTTGGTCAGCAGGATCACCTCGTTGGTCAGCGGGGGCAGCACGATCCGCAGCGCCTGCGGGATGACGATCGTGACCATCGCCCGGGCGTGCGACATGCCCAGGGAGCGCGCCGCCTCGTACTGGCCCTTCGGGACGGCCTGCAGACCGGCCCGCAGCGACTCCGCGATGTAGGCGGCGGCGACGAGGCCGAGGGCGATCATGACGGTCACGTAGTGGTTGAAGCGGAAGCCGAAGGCCAGCGGGATGCCGTAGCCGAAGGCGAGGAAGACCAGCAGGGCGGGCACACCGCGGAAGAACTCGATGTAGAGGGTGGCCAGCCACCGGTAGGGCGCCACCGACGAGAGCTTCATGAGCGCCAGCACCACACCGCCGGTGAGCCCGACCACGAAGCCGAGGAGCGTGTAGATGAGGGTGTTCTTCAGCGCGACGACGATGATCCCGGGGAACTGCTGGGCCGCGATGGACGGATTGAACACCTTGTCGACCAGCAGCGGCCAGTCCGCGAGCGCGATCAGCGCGAGGGCGACGAGGATCAGGACGGCGTACTGGATGCCGCGGGAGAGGCGTGCTCTCTGGTGCATGGTCATGGCCATGGGATGGTCCGTTCTGGGTGGTACGGGTGGGACGGTGACGGGGGCGGCGTCCCGGGTGCGGGGCGCCGCCCCCGGGTCAGTTCTCCTGGACGGGGATCCACGTCTCGACGATCCGCTCGAGCGTGCCGTCCTCCTCGATCCGGTCCAGGGCGGCGTTCACCGCGGCGAGCATCGCCGTGTCGCCCTTCGCGACGGCCACGCCGAGCTGGTCGTCGAGGTCCGCGGTCTCCCGGACCACGAAGTCCGGGTCGTCCTGGGCGTGCTGGGCGATCGCGGTGACGTCGTCGAGCACCGCGTCCACACCGCCGGTGCTGAGCGCGGTGAACAGCGTGGTGGCGTCCTCGAACTGGACGGCGTCCAGGCCGAGCTCCTCGGCCTGGGTCTCGCCGACCGTGCCCTGCATGACCCCCACCCGCACCTGCTCCTCGCGGGCGGCGTCGATCGAGCCGACCCCGTCCTCGCCGTCGGTCACGAGCCCCAGCTCGTTGTCGTAGTAGGGCTCGGAGAAGTCCATGACCGTCCGCCGCTCCTCGGTGATGGACAGGGCGGAGATCGCGACGTCGCACTGGTCGGTCTCGAGGGCCGCGCCGGACTGGATCGACTCGAAGGCGAGCGTGACGTTCTTCATCTCCACCCCGAGGTCCGCGGCGATCTCCCGGCCGAGGTCCATGTCGAGGCCGACCATCTCGCCGTCCTCCTCCATCTCGAACGGCGGGTAGTTGGACTCCGAGCACACGGTGAGGGACCCGGGCTCCACCAGGGCCACGGCCGAGGACGCGGTGGCCCCCGCGGTGTCCCCGCCGTCCGCGGCGTCCTCGGAGGAGCTCTCGGACGTGCAGGCGGTCAGGGCGAGGGCGGCGATCGCGGACAGCGCCGCGAGGGCGTGCACGCGGGACGGGCGGGGCGTCGGACGGGGCATGCGGGGTTCCTCCGGTGGGAGCAGTGGTCGTCGGCACGGCGGAGCCGGGCGCGGGGCCGGGCGCGGGGCGGTGGCCCCGACCGTGTTCGGGGACCAGGATACGGTGCGTTCCCGCCTCCGGCTCAGCCGGCGGACAGCCCCGGGGCGGGCACCAGGCGCTCCGGGGACCCGGTGGCCCGCTGCCCCAGGGCCTGGAGCATGGGCCGCAGCTTCGCCCAGGTCTCGGCCAGCTCGGCCTCGGGGTCGGAGGCGGCCACGATGCCGCACCCGGCGTAGAGCCGCACCGTGCGCTCGTCCTCCTGCACCGCCCCGCGCAGGGCGATGCCCCAGTCCCCGTTGCCGGCCGCGTCGAGCCAGCCGACGGGGCCCGCGTACAGCCCCCGGTCCATCTGCTCCAGCTCCGGGATCGTGGCGGCGGCCACGGCCGTGGGCGTCCCGCACACCGCGGCGGTGGGGTGCAGGGCCTCGGCGAGCTCGAGGGAGGACGGCGGGTCCCCGGCCGGGCCCGGCCGCAGCGCGGCGGTGACGTCCGAGGCGAGGTGCCACACGTTGGGCAGCTCGAGGATGAAGGGCTCGGGGGAGGTCGTGACGGCGTCCGTGTAGGGCGCCAGCGACGCCTCGAGGGAGTCGATCGCGAAGCCGTGCTCGTGCTGCTGCTTCTCGGACTCGCCGAGCACCCGGGCGGCGTACTCGTGCGGGTCCCCGCCCGCGGGCCCGGCGTCCCGGTCGAGGGTCCCCGCGAGCACCCGGGCGTGGGCGACGCCGTCGAGGACCCGCACCAGCATCTCGGGCGTGGCTCCCATGAGCCGGCCCCGGCCCGTGGGGTCCCCGCCGAGGCCCACGCAGTACGTCCAGCACTGCTCGTAGCGCCGGGCGAGGTCCCGGACCACGGCCACGGCGTCCAGCGGGGCGTCCGTGCGGGCCACGACGTCCCGGGCCAGCACCAGCTTCTCCATCCGGCCGGCGCGGATCCGCTCGACGCCGTCGCGCACCGCCTCCGTCCACTCGTGCTCGCCGAGGGTGCCGGAGGACAGCCGCACCACGGCCGGCGCGGCGACGGGCCCGTCCTCGGCGGGCGGGCGGCCGGGGGCGGAGCCGAGCCGCCGGAGCCAGGCGGCCGCGACGTCGTCGGCGCCCAGCGCGAACGGGGTGCCGGGGGCGACGGCCACCACGAGGCTCGCCCAGGCCGCGTCGCCGCGGCGGCCCACGAGCAGCTCGGGGACGACGAGCCCGGAGTCCACCGCGGAGGCGGTCGCGAACGTGAAGGCGCCGAAGGCGGCCAGTCCCGTCCCCGGGACGCCCACCCGGTCCTCGACCACGGCGGCGGCGGCCAGGTCGTCCCACCACACCCGGGCCGCGGTGAACCGGTCCGCGCCGCGCACGGTGTGCTCGGCGGCCCGGCCCCAGGCCACGAGGCCCCGTCCGTCCACCGTCCAGGTGAGCAGGTCGGGCCCGGTCAGCAGATCCCGCAGGTCCGGGAGGACCGCGGGGTCCGCGCCCAGCGCGGACAGCGGCACCGTGAGGGCGTGCAGCACGGGCACCGGCGGGACGGCTGCGGCATCGGCGGCGGGGGCGGTGGAGGACATCGCCCCCCAGTCTAAGCCGCCCGCCGGACAGCCCCGGGCCCCGCGCCCGCTGCCGGGCCCGGGACGGGCGGGGCGCGGCCGCCGGGGCGGCCGGCGGGGGAGCGGCCCGGGCGGGCGCGTCGGTGCGAGGTGCGACAATGTCCGGGTGAACCGAGCAGACCTGTCCAAGCAGCCGCACGAAGTCTCCGCCATGTTCGACGACGTGGCGCCCCGCTACGACCTCGTCAACGACATCCTCTCGCTGGGGCGGACCCGCGGCTGGCGGCGGGTCGTCGCGGAGGCCGTCGGCGCCGTCCCGGGGGAGAAGGTCCTCGACCTCGCCGCCGGGACCGGGACCTCGTCCGAGCCGTACGCGGACGCCGGTGTCGACGTCGTGGCCGCCGACCTCTCGCTCGGGATGCTCGAGGTGGGCCGCGCCCGCCGCCCCGACATCGAGTTCGTCCAGGCCGACGCCACCCGGCTGCCGTTCGCGGACGCGTCCTTCGACGCCGTGACCATCTCCTTCGGGCTGCGCAACATCCAGGACTACCGCCGCGCGCTCGCCGAGATGCTGCGGGTCGCCCGCCCGGGCGGGCGGCTGGTGATCTGCGAGTTCTCGACGCCCACCGCGGCCCCGCTGCGCACCGTGTACACGGAGTACCTCATGAAGGCCCTGCCCGGGATCGCCGCGCGCGCGGCGTCCAACCCGGAGGCCTACCGCTATCTCGCCGAGTCCATCGCGGCCTGGCCGGACCAGGAGGACCTCGCCGCCGAGATCCTCGCGGCCGGCTGGACCGGCGTGCAGTACCGCAACCTCACGGGCGGCATCGTGGCCGTGCACCGGGCGTTCCGGCCCGCCGCGGGGGCCTCCGCCCGATGAGGGCCCTCGTCCTCGGCGGCGGGCCCGCCGGCGCCACGGCCGGGTACTGGCTCGCGGCGCACGGGATCGAGGCCACCGTCCTGGAGAAGACCGCCTTCCCGCGGGAGAAGGTCTGCGGCGACGGGCTGACCCCGCGCGCCGTGCGCGAGATGCAGCTGATGGACCTCCCGCACGGCCCGGAGCTCGGCTACGCCCGCAACCGCGGGCTGCGGCTCGTGGCCCGGGAGCGCAGCGTCGAGGTCCCGTGGCCCGAGCTGAGCGACTTCCCGTCCTACGGACTGGTGCGCACCCGGCTGGGCTTCGACGAGCAGCTGGCCGGGCACGCCCGTGCCGCCGGGGCCCGGGTGCTCGAGCGCCGCGCGGTGACGGGGGTGCTGCGCGACGGCTCCGGCCGGGTGGTCGGCGCCCGCGCCACGGTGCTCGACGCCGACGGGCGGCGCACCGGCGAGACCGAGGAGCACCGCGCCGACGTCGTGCTCGCCGCCGACGGCAACTCCTCCCGCACCGCGGTCTCGGCCGGGCTGCACAAGCGCGACGACCGGCCGATGGGGGTGGCGGTGCGCGCCTACTTCGAGTCCCCCCGCGCGGACCTGGAGTGGATGGAGGGCTGGCTCGAGCTCACCGACGGCAACGATCCGCACCGGGCGCTGCTGCCGGGCTACGGCTGGGTCTTCGGGGTCGGGGACGGCACCGCCAACGTGGGTCTGGGGATCCTGGACACCTCCCCGGCGTTCGGCGCCCTGGACTACCGGAAGGTGCTCGCCGACTGGACCGCGTCCATGCCGGCCGAGTGGACGTTCGACGAGGAGCACCGCCGCGGCCGCGTGCTCGGCGCGGCCCTGCCCATGGCCTTCAACCGCACCCCGCACCACGTCCCGGGGATGCTCCTGCTGGGCGACGCCGCGGGCCTCGTCTCCCCGTTCAACGGGGAGGGCATCTCCAACGCGATGGAGTCCGCCCGCTACGCCGCCGAGCACGTCGTGGCGGCCGCCGCCGCCAACGGCCCGGCCCAGCGGGAGCTGGTGCTCGCCGGGTACCCCGAGCGGGTCCGGCAGGAGTGGGGCGCCCACTTCACGCAGGGCCGGGTGCTGGCCCAGCTCATCGGCAGCCCCGCCGTGATGCAGGCCGCCGTGCGCACCGGCATGGCCGTGCCCGCGCTGATGCGCTTCGTGGTCCGGGTGATGACGGAGCTCTCCGACCGCCCCGCCGCCACCTGGGAGGACCGCGTGGTCGCCCTCCTGGACGCCCTGACGCCCGCGACCGGCAACACCCGCCCCCCGAAAACTCGCTAGAGTGGTGGACCGTGACTGAATCCTCCTCCTCGAGCGCCGACGGCCCCGCCGCGGGTCTCGGCACCGATCAGGTGAAGCTGCCCGCCGGCTTCGACCTCATCGCGTCCGACGACCGGCTGGGCCCGGTGGTGCTGGAGGCGCTCGCCCGGATCGAGGAGCGGCTGGACGAGGCGGTGCGCAGCGCCGACCACCTGGCCGACGTCACCTCCCGCCACCTGCTCCAGGCCGGCGGCAAGCGCGTGCGGCCCCTGCTGACCGTCCTGGCCGGGGAGATCGGCGGCGGCGTCAACGACGCCGTGCTCGAGTCCGCGGCCGTCGTGGAGCTCACGCACCTGGCGACCCTCTACCACGACGACGTCATGGACTCCGCGCCGCTGCGCCGCGGCGTCGCGACCGCGCAGACGGTCTGGGGCAACTCGGTGGCCATCCTCACCGGGGACCTCATCTTCGCCCGCGCCTCGTCGATGGTCTCCGAGCTCGGCCAGCGGGCCCTCAAGATCCAGGCGGACACCTTCGAGCGGCTCGTGCTCGGCCAGCTGCACGAGACGGTCGGGCCGCGCGACGGACAGGACCCGCTGGCGCACTACCTCGACGTCCTCTCCGGCAAGACCGGCTCCCTCATCGCGGCGTGCGGGCACTTCGGCACCGTCCTGGCCGGGGCGGACCAGGACGTCGTGGACGTCATGGTCGAGTACGGGGAGAAGGTCGGCATCGCCTTCCAGCTCGCCGACGACGTGATCGACGTGACCGGCGAGGACGAGGTCTCCGGGAAGTCGCCCGGCACCGACCTCCGCGAGGGGGTGCCCACCCTGCCCGTGCTCATCCTGCGCCGCATGGCGGGGGAGGGCGACGCAGACGCGGTCCGTGCGCTCGAGCACCTCGACGCCGACCTCACCACGGACGAGGCGCTCGCCCGGGCCGTGGCCGCGGTCTCCGGGCACCGGGCCACCGAGGAGGCGTGGCGGATCGCCCGGCAGTGGGCCGACGAGGCCATCGCGTCGCTCGAGCCGCTGCCGGACACGGTGGCCAAACGGGCGCTCGTGGCCTTCGCGCACGCCGTCGTGCACCGCGAGGCCTGAGCCGGTCCCGACACGCCGTCCTCGACCGTGGTGCCGGGTGCGGCGCCGGATGTGGTTCCCGGGGTCCCACGGGCTAGCCTGTAGCCGACCGCTGACCATCTCCCGCACCCGAGGACGACCATGACCCCACAGTCCCCACCCGGCCGTGCCGCCGCGCCCCGCGAGGCGTTCTCCAGCCGCACCGTCTTCATCCTGGCCGCGATCGGCTCCGCCGTCGGCCTCGGCAACATCTGGCGGTTCCCCTACATCGCCTACGAGAACGGCGGCGGCGCGTTCCTCATCCCGTACCTCGTCGCGCTGCTCACCGCCGGTCTGCCGCTGCTGATGCTCGAGTACGGCATCGGCCACCGCTTCCGCGCCTCGGCGCCGCTGGCCTACCGCCGCCTGCACCCCAAGACCGAGTGGATCGGCTGGTGGCAGATGGGCATCAGCTTCGTGATCGCCGTCTACTACGCCGTCATCCTCGGCTGGGCGATGCTCTACACCTACTTCTCGTTCGGCAAGGCCTGGGGGGACGACCCCGCCACGTTCTTCCTCTCGGACGTCCTGCAGACCTCCGAGCAGGTCGGTGTGGGCCTCGACTTCGTCCCGAACGTGCTGGCCGTCACCGCGGTCGCCTGGATCGCGCTGCTCGTGGTGCTCCTGCTGGGCGTGCAGAAGGGCATCGGCCGGGTCAACCTCGTGCTGATCCCGCTGCTGGTCCTGATGTTCCTCACCATCGTGGTCATCGCCCTCACGCTGCCGGGCGCCACCGACGGCCTCAACGCCTTCTTCACGCCGAACTGGGCGGCGCTCACCGACAGCGCCGTGTGGGTCGCCGCCTACGGCCAGATCTTCTTCTCGCTCTCGGTGGGCTTCGGCATCATGATCACCTACTCGTCCTACCTCAAGCCGAAGACGAACCTCACCGGCTCGGGACTCGTGGTCGGCTTCGGCAACTCCAGCTTCGAGATCCTCGCCGGCATCGGCGTCTTCGCGGCGCTGGGCTTCATGGCCGGGGTCGCCGGCGTGGGCGTGGACGAGGTCGCCACCTCGGGCATCGGCCTGGCGTTCATCGCGTTCCCCACGATCATCTCCCAGGCCCCGCTCGGCACGCTCCTCGGCGTGCTCTTCTTCGCGACCCTCACCTTCGCCGGCTTCACCTCGCTCGTGTCGATCGTCGAGGTGGTCGTGGCGGCCGCCCAGGACAAGCTGGGGCTGCGCCGGCGCACCGCCGTGCTGGCCGTCGTGGTGCCCATGGCGCTGATCTCCCTGGCCCTGTTCACCACCACCACGGGGCTGAACCTGCTGGACGTCACGGACAACTTCGTGAACCAGTTCGGCATCGTCGCCGCCGCGCTGGTGTCGATCATGCTGCTCACGGCCGGCTTCTCCGCGCTGCCCACGCTGCGGGACCACCTGAACTCGGTGTCCTCCTTCAAGCTGGGCCGCACCTGGATGGTGGTGGTCGGCGGGATCACCCCCATCATGCTCGGCTACATCCTCATCAACACGCTCACCACCACCCTCGCGGAGGGCTACGGCGAGATGCCCGCGTGGTTCGTCAACACGTTCGGCTGGGGTACGGCGCTCGCGATCGTCGTCGTCGCCGTGCTGCTCTCCCGGCTCCCGTGGCCGGCCGCGTCGGCGGCCTCGGACCTCAGCCCGTCCCCGGCCATCGTCGACGCGTCCGTGGACCGGCGCCGGCTGCAGGGCGGCCAGCCGCTCTCGCGCTGGTCGGACACCGCCCTGCGCACCCCGGCCCTGGACCAGGACTTCTCCTACCGCTCCCTCGCCGAGGGCACGGCCGGGTCCACCGACCGTCCGGCGGAGGTTCCCGCCGAGCAGACCGGCACCGCGCCCTGGAGCGCCGGCGCCCCGTCCAGCACCACCGGATCCCAGGAGGACCCCCGATGACCACTCCCGCCATCATCATGCTCGTCGTCGCCGTGTGCACGGTGTGGGGCGGTTTCATCGCCGCCGTCCTGCATCTGCGGCGCACCCCGGAGATCGACGAGAACGACCAGGGGTTCGGCAGCGACGACTACGTCCGCACCACCTGACCTCGCTCCGGACCCCGGGGACAGCGGAAGGGCTCCCGGC
>NZ_JBHVDI010000152.1:0-9460 GCF_042802875.1 Kocuria sp. NPDC057446
GATGTGATCGGCGGGCGCGCATGTGGTACCTTGTTTTCTGTTGCGTTCAGGACGAACGGCCGGAAACGGCACGACGTTCGCTCTGGATCCACTCGCGCGGGTGGCGGAATAGGCAGACGCGCTAGCTTGAGGTGCTAGTCCTCGTATTAGAGGGTGGGGGTTCAAGTCCCCCCTCGCGCACGGATGCGATGTCCCAGGACATCGGAAACACCCCGGACCCACGGTCCGGGGTGTTTTGCTGTGCCCGGGTGGCGACCGGGGGATGATGGGCGGGACCTCCTCCGCGCCGTCCCACCGATGCCGGCGATCGACAGGACCGCGCGGCGCCCGCGGAGTCCTCCTCCAGCTCCGCCACCGTGGCCACGGCGACGAGGACCGACCTGCGGTTCCGGCCGGTCCTCACGAGCAGCACTGGCAACGGCAGCACGTCTCTCCGCTCGCGGTGCTGTCGGAGCAGCCCCTCCCCGTGCCGACAGGTCACGGTTCTCCGCGGCAGAAGTCCCCGGGGAGCGCGTCGATCTCCAGGGCGAAGGCCATTGCGATCCGATCGTGTGTCACTCCGGGCAGGGACGCCAGATCACCACCACGGATGTTGCCGAGGATCTGGGCCGTGGTGCGGTCGTCCAGCAGAGCTCCTGTCACGTCCAGGGGACGGCCGGCCCGGTCGGTGATCTCGGCGAGGTAGAGCCCGTCCTCGACGTCGTCGCAGATGACCAGCAGCCTGGCTGCGTCCGGATGGCGAGTGCGGACCCGGAGCACCACTTCCGCCAGGGCCGCGGCGGTCAGCTCGTACCGGGCGCGCTGGAAGTTGCGCCGGGCGGTCTCGAACCGCGCGGTGGAGGTGGTCGGGCCCTGCAGCCGTGCTGACGAGGCGGGGGGAATCCTCATGGTCCCGACGCTACCGCCGCGGACCGACAGACCCTTCTCCGTGCGGCCGGCCGGGTCAGGCCACGGAGAGGAGCACGATGGTGGCCAGCACGTGCGGGTTGAGCCAGGTGATCGCGGTGATCGCCAGTGCGGTCCTGCCCGCGCCTCCGAGGCCACGAGGAGAAACATGTCCATGGATCAGCCGAAGTTGACGACGACGTCCTACGCGATCCGGGGGCTGCTCGCGATCAGGGCGTGGAGCACCTGCGAACTCGCCCAGCAGGTGCATGTGCGCATGCGCCGGTTCTGGCCCCGGGCCGAGAGCAAGCTGTACGAGGAGCCGAGGAAGCTCGCTGCCCGAGGGCTGGCCGCGTCCGAGGCCGGCCGCGTCGGCAAGTGGCAGCGGACGACGTACTCGGTCACCCCGGCGGGCAGAGATGCACTGGCCCGGTGGCTCGCCGAACCGGGCGGGCCGCCCAGCTGGTGCTGGTGGGACGCTTCCTGTCGGACTTCGCCGACATGACCGGACGGTGGGCGCAGTGGGCCGCTGAGGAGACCCGGCAGTGGCCGGAGGACGTGCGGGACGCCACCCCGAACCGGGACGCCCTCAGGGAGATCGCCGTTCGGGGGACGACCTGATCCGAGGGGCGCGCCTCGTCGGTGAACGACGTCGGGCCGGGCCCGGGGAACTGGTGCTCAAGCCGCGCGGACAGTGGCACGCCTTCTGGAACCCCGGTCAGGACCGTGCCCGGCTGCTGGAGATCATCTCCCCGGCCGGTTTCGAACAGTTCTTCCAGGAGGTCGGCCAGTACTACTCCTCCGAGCGCGACATGGACCTGGAGAGGTTCATGGCCGCGTGCGACCGGTACGCCCTGGAGATGGATCTCGAGTCGGTGCCCGAGCTGATCGGCCGGTTCGGCCTCGTCGCACCGCCGGAGATGACGTCGGGCGGCGGGTGAACCGAGAGCCGGTCAGGTGGTGCAGGCCACCAGGGCCATGGCCGCGCGGGTTGTCGCGCCGCTGATGCTCCCGGCCGTGGTGGTGATCCCACCGGCTGCCGAGACGGCGAGGGAGGTCCGGGGGCTGGCGTGCAGTGCGAACACTCCCTCACGGCGGGCGGACGCTCGCCGTGACGAACTCGCCGGCAGGCGCTCCGTCCTCGACGAGCAGCACGGCGGATCACGGTGCAGGGACGATCTTCGCCCCGGTCCTGGGGCGTGCCGCCCTGATGCAGAGCGTGGGGACGAGACGCGCATGGGCCGGCCCCGGAGATGGTCTTCCCGACCGCCGCCGACCCGGGGAACCAACCGAAGTGGGACTCCGGGGGATGGTGTCGGTGGCGAGACTCTCCGATGGAGCTCTGCGGCCCGGGGGCCGCTACCGCTCCGGGGCGGTCGTGGGGGAGACGGAGGCGCCCCAGAAGACCTCCCCGTCGTCGGCTTCGCCGGTCACGGTGATGGACTCCGGCCGGGCGTCGGCCGAGTCGCCGAACCGTACCGTCGTGGTCACCGGCGAGACGGCACAGTCCCCGCCGCCGTAGGTGCCGTGCGCGCCGGAGAGGGTCATCCGTGCGGGCCCGGCGCCCGAACCCGTGGGGGCGCAGGCCAGCGTGACGGCATACCAGCCCGGCGGCACGTCGGAGACGGTGCTCGTGGCACTCCCACCGTCCGAGCTCGTGGTGCCGGCCACGGAGAACCCGTCGTCGGTGGGCGCCGGGAGTGTCTCGGAGACCCAGCTCTCGAGGTCGCGGACCGGTACGTCGTCGGGCTGCGGCGAGGGAGCGCAGGCGGTGCCGGCCAGCAGGACTGCGGCGGTGCTCGCCACGACCGCGACCATCCGGATCGTCATGTCCGCCACCCCAGTGCCCTCGGGGAATCCGACCCGGCGGCGCGGGGCGTCACCGGGGGAGGTGGCGCTGCAGCCACAGGGTGCACCACATCTTCACCCGCAGCTCGTCCCAGGCCGGCACGTCGACCACCAGGGCGGCAGGCCCGTAGCGGTGCACCGAGGCGACACCGTCCCGGTCACACAGCTCGGCGATCAGATGCTCCACCAGGCCCGGGTGCTGCGCCGGGATGTCCTCGCGCAGCCCCACGTCGAAGCAGTCCAGCTCCGCGACCACCGTCACCAGCGGCTCCTGGAGGGCTGCCGACTCGGGACCCTCCCCGTGGAGGGCGTCGATCGTGCGGCGCGCGTGGGCGAGCATCTCGGTTCCGCTCATGGCCGACCGTCCGTGGGCGGACTGGTAGGCGCTGTAGAGCGGGAGGCCGGGGAGGAACAGGTGGTGGTGGTCGGTGCCGAGCACCGGGTAGTGCACCAGCGGGTGATCGGCCATGATGTGCTCGCCGACCTGCCAGACCGCCTGCGGGGCTGCGGCGACGAGGACGTCGCCGAGATAGGAGGCGAAGCCGTCGACGAGCGCGATCGTGGCGGCCGGCGGATGCGGGTCCACGAGCCGGCCGTGCCGGGCCCAGGACGGCCAGTCGGGCCGCGTCGGGTCCTCGGTCAGGGACTGGGCCACCGTGCCGTGCTCGGCGGCCCGGGCGGAGATCCAGGCCCACAGCGGGGAGACGGAGTAGACGGAGCCGTCGAGCATCTCGCCGGGGTCGAGGCCGTGCTCGGCCAGCGCGGCGCGCAGGCGCTCCAGCGCCGGGGCGCGTTCGGCCAGGTAGTCGTCGAGCGCGTCGGCGGCCTGACGCGCGGTCATGAGCTCGTACGGCTGATCTTCCATGGACGTGACTCTACTGCCGGTGCGCCGACCAGCACGAGGAAGCGGCCCGCGCCGGTGCGGCTACCCGCAGTGACGGTGTGCGGGGACCCGGTGTGCGCCGACGAGGCCCCGGTGACACGATGGAAGCGTCGCCCGGCCAGTGGCGACGGGACACCGCGGGCGTCGGCTCGCCCCTTCTGTGTGGAGGGCGGCCCGGCGCTCGTCCGCGTCGGCGGCGACGGCACCCCGCCGGGCCAACGGCAGCGGTCCGCGTGCGTGGTGCACGGCGCCGCGGAGCGTTCCGGCGCCCGGAGCGGGGACGTGCCGCCTCAGGAGCCGGTGCTGAGCTCGCCGCCGAGCTCGTTCCGGAGCTGCTCCAGCTGCGCCTCGTCCGGCGAGATGACGACCCAGTTCTCCGCGTGCAGGAAGGGAATCCTTCCTCTGTCGCCGAGGGCGTCGAGGAAACCCGCCATCTCCTCGTCGGAGCCGGCGACCGCCATGCCCATGAGTCCGTTGGAGCAGTCCAGGAAGGTCGTGTCCGGATCGTCCGGGGCGGACAGCTGATCGGTGCCGGGGCACTCGGCACCGGCGTCGACGACGTCCTCGCGCAGCGCCGCGGCGTCGTCGTAGGCCTCGGCGGGCCCGTTCACCATCGCCCGGATGTCGTCCGTGGTGGGCCCGCAGCCGGTCAGGGCCACGGTGGAGACGGCGAGCAGGGCAAGTGCAGGTCGGCGCATGACGGGACGTCCTGTCGTCGGAGGGAAGGGTGGCCGCGCCGGGATCAGCGAGCGCGCGAGTGCGACTCCTGGTCCGATCCTATGCGCTGGGCATCGGGGAGCAGGCCGGACGTCCCGCCTCGGCGGGACGCTCTCGCCCCGGTGCGACGGACGGCCGTCAGCGTACGCGGGGGAGCCGGCGGACCATGGCCACGCTGCTGCCGGCCACGATGCCGTACAGGAACGCCCCGACCGACTCGAAGCCGTGCTCCCGGACGGCCCGGGTGACCTCGGCCCGGCCCTCGTCGGCGCCGGTGAAGTCCGTGACGGTGCCGGCGGCGAAGACCGGGCCGTCCCCGGTCTCGCTCTCCACCACCTTCCAGCGGGTCGGGCCCTGGAACCCGGGCCCGGCGTCCTCGCCCCATGCCACGACCAGGGCGTAGAGGGTGTCGGTGCCCTCCTCCAGCTCCTCGACCGCGGTGGCCACGGTGCTGCGCAGCAGGTGGATGTCGCCGCCGCAGTCCCGCTCCAGGTAGTCGCGCAGGAAGGCGAGCAGGGCGTCGTAGGTGGGCATGGGAGGTCCTCCTTCAGCTCCGGCACGGTGTCTGTGGCACCAGATCGTAGATCCGTTCTCGCGCCCGGAGAACGTCCTCCGCAGCACATTCCGTCCGGCTCCCCGCACTGGACGGAGCGACCCCCGTGACGACGCCGCGTGACGGAGCCCGGTGGCGGGTCCCGTCAGGAGACGGGACCCCGCTCCTCGCCGGCCAGCGCGCTGATCCGGTCCCCGGCGGCGTCCATGCCCAGCGAGGCGAGCACCGCGAGCGCGGCCATCCACCGCCGCGGGTGGGTCGCGCCCCGCCCGATCAACCAGCGCTCGAGAGCGGCGTCGATCCGCAGCGACGCGGCCTGGGCCCCGCACGTCGCCGCGCCGAGCCCCAGGAGCAGAGCCGCCCGCGCGGCCACCGGCAGCCGCTGCACGGAGACGGGGACCTCCTCGGCACCGGGGGTGTGGTGGGCACCGGAGTCGGCGGGCTCCTCCGCGCCGATGTTCCGCGAGAGCGCCCAGGCTCCCGCGGAGGCGACCAGGACCCCCGGCACCAGGACGTAGGCGGCGCGCACCCGGGGCGACCAGCCGGACGGGGAGATCAGGGTCAGCGCCCCGGCGGCCGCGGAGCCGGTCAGGGAGAGCACAAGATTGTTCATGGTTCCACGCTACGTGCCCCACCCCCGGACGTCACCCGACCGGACGGGCGAGGCATCGGGGTCCGCGTCGTCCGATCCGCGTGGAACCGGGCGGCGTGCGGCATCGACTCCGTCGGGGCCCGTCACCAAGGCGGTGGACCTCGGATCGCGGCCAGGATCTGTCCGCGGTCCCCGAGACACTGGACACGGGCCCGGGGCACCGCCCGAGGCACCTGGACCGGGAGGAGACCGCCATGACCGACCTCGATGTCGTCGCCTGTGCCGCCGACCAGCTCGACCGGCACTGGGCCCACCAGCTGCGGCCCCGCCTCGCCGGCCTGACCGACGAGGAGTACTTCTTCGATCCGACCGGCGGATCCGCGTGGACGGTCCATCCGCGGACGGAGCACCGGACCCCGATGCAGGCGGGCCGCGGTGGGTTCGTGGTCGACTTCGCCCTGCCCGAACCGGTGCCCGCGCCGTTCACGACCATCGCCTGGCGGACGGCCCACGTCGTCGTCGGAGTCCTCGCCGTGCGCAGCCACGGGCACTTCGCCGGCCCGGAGGCCTCCTACGGGCACTGGGCCTACGCCGGGACCGCGGACGAGGCGCTCGACCAGCTCGATCGCGAGGTCGCGCGCTGGTCGACCGGGGTGCACTCGCTGACGGCGGCGGACCTGGCGCGTCCGTGCGGGCCGGCGGAGGGTCCCCACGCGGACCTGCCGATGCTCGCCCTGGTGCTGCACATCAACCGCGAGCTGATCCACCACGGGGCGGAGATCGCCCTGCTGCGCGACCTGTACGCCCACACCCGCTGATCCGCCCCGACCGCCCGCACCCGTCCGCCGCCGATCCGTGACGCCCGACACCACAGGAGCCCACCATGCCCTTCCTCACCCCCACCGTCACCGACGAGCGCGACGCGCTGGCGGTCTTCGCGAGCCAGCAGATCCGCCAGATCGCCAGCACCCTCCTGGGGCTCGACGCCGAGCAGCTCCGGGCGACGCCCTCGGCGAGCGCCATGAGCCTCGGAGCACTGGCCCGGCACGTGCTGTTCATCGGCGGGCACGGTGCCGTCGCCGCGCTCACCGATCCCGGCCGGCCCCCAGCAGGACCCGCGGACGACGCCGACTGGGCCGCCGGCGCGGTCCTGCCCGAGGCCGTCCGTCCGGAGGACACCGCCGAGTCCCTGCGCGCCGCCCTGCACGCGCTGGCCGACCGCGTCGAGACCGCGCTGCGCGCCGCGGACCCCGAGACCCGCATCCCCGTCCCGGAGGCCCCGTGGTTCCCCCAGGACCTGGGGACGTGGCCCGCCCGCTGGGTCGCGCTGCACCTGGTCGAGGAGAACGCCCGGCACGCCGGGCACGCCGACATCCTCCGCGAGTCCCTCGACGGACGGACCGCCTACGAGCTCAACGCCCTGGCCGACGGGGTGGCCCGGGGCGCGGCCGGCTGAGTGGTGGGAGGTGCCGGCGCTCGCCGGCGGACGGAGGTCACCGGTCGCCGGCGCGGCGCGCGGTGTCCGTCCCGGGGTGCTCGGGTTCGGGTTCCTCGGGCTCCAGGTCCTCCGGTGCCGGGACGTCGTCCTGCGCCTCCTCGGCCGTCGTGTCGGCCCGTCGGTTGTTCTCGTCGGTGGCGGCGGTCAGCCAGTCCTCGTCGCGGACGCCCAGTCGCTCCTGGGCCGTCTCCGCGTAGGCCTCGTTGCGGTCCGCGGGCTCGGGATAGCGCTCCATCTCCGGCTCCTGTCCTGCTCGACGGTGATGGCCCGATCCTATGCCCGGCTCCGGCGTGCGCGCAGCGGCCCGCCCGCGCCGCTCAGCCCCCGTCGAGGAGCCGGCGCAGCGTCAGGGCGTTGCGCACGGCGTGGCCCTCGCCGTCGTTGTTGAAGTACGCGTACACCTCGCGCCCGCCGTGGTGCCACTCCCGGATCCGGTCCGCCCACCAGGCCAGGTCCGCGTCCGAGTAGGAGCCCGCGTAGAGGTGGTGGTGGTCGGGGCCGTGGAAGCGGACGTAGACGAACGGGGCGGTGGCCTCGAGGACGCAGGGCAGCCCGGCCCCGCTGAGCACGCAGTACGCGGCGCCGTGGCGCCGGAGCAGCGCGAACACCTCGGGGTGCACCCAGCTGTCGTGGCGGAACTCGACCGCCACCGGGAGCCAGTCCGGCAGGCCGGCCAGGAACCAGTCGAGACGCGCGTCGTCGCGGGCCTGCCCCGGCGGGAGCTGCACGAGCAGCACCCCGCGCCGGTCCCGCAGCTCGTGCCAGGACCCGGCGATCCGCCGGCTCCAGGCCTCGGGTGCGTACAGCTTCTTGGCGTGCGTCAGTCCGCGGGGGGCCTTCACGGTCATCCGGAAGCCCTCCGGCAGGCGCCGGTTCCAGCCGGCGAAGGTGGTGTCCCGGGGCCAACGGTAGAAGCTGGCGTTGAGCTCCACGGTGGAGAAGGCCCGGGTGTATATCTCCAGGCGTCTCGACGGCGGTGTGCCCGGAGGATAGAGGACGTGCTCCCAGTGCTCGTAGCTCCACCCGGAGGTGCCGATGTGCCAGCCCATGGGCTCCAGGCTAGCCGCGGAGCCCGCCGGTCCCGTGCCGGGTGCCCTCGTCCTGGACGTAGGGTGTTCACCGGCACGCACGGCGGCACCGGCCGCCGACCGCCCCGCACGATCCCAGGAGACCCCGCATGACCAGTCCCGCCGCCCGGCCCGCCAGGACGCGATGATGGCGAAGCTCTACTTCCGGCACGGGGCGATGAACTCCGGCAAGTCCACGGTGCTGATCCAGGCCGCGCACAACTACGAGGAGCGGGACCAGACGGTCCTCGTGGCCAAGCCCTCGATCGACTCGAAGGGCGCGGACACCGTGGTCTCCCGCCTGGGGGAGACGCGGCGGGTCGACCTGCTCCTGGCCCCGGCCGACGCGGCGCGCGAGCGCTTCCGGGCCGTCGTCGAGCGGCGGGGGCCGGTGCACTGCCTGCTGGTCGACGAGGCACAGTTCCTCACCCCGGCCCAGGTCGACGACCTGCTGCGCATCGCCGTGCTCGACGGCGTCCCGGTCCTGGCCTACGGGCTGCGCACCGACTTCCGCACGGAGGCGTTCCCGGGCGCGGCGCGCCTGCTGGCCGTCGCCCACACGGTGGAGGAGCTGCGCACCATCTGCCGCTGCGGGTCCAAGGCGATGTTCAACGCCCGCTCGGTGGACGGCAAGCCGGTCCTCGAGGGCGACCAGGTCGCCATCGACGGCGTGGCGGTCTCCTACGAGTCGATGTGCGCGAGCTGCTATCTGCGGCACTCCGGAGGTCGCCTGCGCTGACCCGGAGCCGCTGAGCCGGGGCACCGGGCCGCGGGAGGTCCTCAGGGGCCGACGTCCCGGTCGTCCTCCCGGCCGTGCCGGTCGACGACGGCCCAGAACAGGTCCTCGGGGATCGCCTCGAGATCGGGGTGCAGGGCCGCGAGCTCGTCGATGATGGCGGCCACGTCGTAGTGGGCGTGCACGTCGCCGCGCCGTGCCAGCCGGTTGGAGGCGATCAGCCCCTCGACGTAGGCGGCGTGGTCGGCGTCGGTGAAGGTGCTGAGGGCCGCGTCGGCCCACAGCTTCTCGAACGCCGGGTGTCCCTCGGTGACGAGCCGTGCCGCGGCGTGGGCGCCCTCGGGGTCGGAGGAGCCGGCGGTCGGGGCGTCCCACACCAGTCCGGTGGCCTTGGCGAAGCGGGTCCCGTCGTCGACCGTGACCGTCCGGTCGGTCTCGTCGACGACGGTGCGCCGTTCGGTCCGCAGGACCGGGTCGCCGCGCACGACCACGGCACGGGAGCCGACGCCGGTGGCGCCGCCGGCGTGGTGGGGCTGGCTCACGGGAACCTCCTCGGGGTCCGGGGGACGGGACCGGCCGGTCCGCCGGGTCGCCGATGCGCCGAACCTAGCAGTCGGCGCGGGCCCCCGGTACCCCTCGAGGACGGCGGCCGGCGGGCACCACCGGCACCCCCGGGAACGC
>NZ_JBHVDI010000153.1:0-9453 GCF_042802875.1 Kocuria sp. NPDC057446
GACCCGTCCCACCACCGGTGGGGCGGGTCCGCGGTCGTCCCCGGGTCCGCACCGAGACCTCCGGTAGAGTGCGGGGGTCCGCCCGACCACTGCCGCGACCCCGGCGGCACGGTGTTCCCAGGAGATGCCCATGACGACCCTCGGTGCGCAGAGCACGCCCGCCGGTGTCGAGCCGGACACGGCCCGGCAGGTGGCGCGGTACTCCGGGTTCCGCCCCGAGGTGCAGGGGCTGCGGTTCGTGGCGGTGCTGCTGGTGGTCGTCTACCACGTGTTCCTGGACCGGGTGTCGGGCGGGGTGGACATCTTCCTGCTGATCTCGGCGTTCTTCCTGACCCTGTCCTTCGTGCGCAAGCTCGAGGCCGGCCGGCCCCTGGCGCTGGGGCGGTACTGGCTGCACGTGTTCAAGCGGCTGCTGCCCCTGGCGGTGCTCACGATCCTGGCCACCCTGGTGCTGGCGTGGTGGTTCTTCCCGGCCGCGCGGATCGAGCAGGTCCGCACGGAGGCGCTGGCCTCGGTGCTCTACCTGGAGAACTGGGCGCTGGCGGCGGCGGAGGTGGACTACTACGCCGCCGATGCCTCCACGGCCTCGCCGTTCCAGCACTTCTGGTCCCTGTCGGTGCAGGGGCAGGTGTTCCTGCTGTGGCCGCTGGTCTTCGGGGCGGCGTGGCTGCTGTGCCGGGGCCGGCGACGGGCCCCGGTGCCGGTGCTGGCGGTGCTCTTCGGGGTGATCTTCGCCGCCTCCCTGGCGTGGTCGGTGCACACGACCGCCACCGACCAGGCCTTCGCCTACTTCGACACCCGCACCCGGTTGTGGGAGTTCGCCCTGGGCTCGCTGCTGGCGTTGGCGGTGCCCTATCTGCACCCGCCGCGGGGAGTGCGGGTCGCCCTGGGCTGGGTGGGGCTGGTCAGCATGGTCTCGGTGGGGGTGCTGATCGACGTGCAGGGGGCGTTCCCGGGGTGGATCGCGCTGTGGCCGCTGGTCTCGGCGGCGGCGATCATCGTGGCCGGGCGCTCCGGCTCGCCGTTCGGCCTGGACCGGATCCTCGCCTCCCGGCCCCTGGTGCGGCTGGGGGACGCCTCCTACGCGCTGTACCTGGTGCACTGGCCGCTGCTGATCACCTATCTGGTGCTGCGCGACCGGCCGGTGGCCGGGCCGCGGTCGGGGGTGGTGCTGATCGTGGTCTCGGTGCTGCTGGCGGTGGCCCTCACGAAGCTGGTGGAGCGCCCCGTCCAGGCGTGGGCGTGGCCGGAGCGCAACAAACGGCGGCTGGCGGTGTCGGTGGCGGTGAGCCTGGCCCTGGTGGTGGTGCCGGTGCTCGCCTGGCAGCAGGCCGACGCGCGCCGGGCGGCTCTGCTGGCGGAGGAGGCGGCCCGCAACAACCCCGGGGCGGCGGTGCTGGAGCCGGGCTTCGAGTTCACCGGCGACCCGGACGCTCCCACCCTGCCCCTGGCCTCCGCGCTGAGCGACGAGTGGGTGGGCCTGCCCGAGCCCTGCGCCGGGCGGTTCGCCCCCGAGCAGGAGGTCCTCGAGCAGTACTGCCGCCAGACCCCGGTCCTGCCGGAGCCCGAGCGCACGATCGCCGTGGTCGGCAACTCCCACATGGAGCAGTTCATGGGCGCGGTGATCCCCCTCGCGGAGGAGCACAACTGGCAGCTCGTCGCCGTGCTGCAGCCGGGCTGCGCCTTCGCGGTGCGCCCGGAGGGGGACGCCTGCCACGAGGGCAACGCCGCGGCGATCGAGTACGTGGAGCGGCTCGCACCCGACGCGGTCATGACCACCTCGACGTACGCGGCCCGGATGGACGGGTCCGCGGAGGCCCTGGTGGGCGGCTTCCCGGAGCTCGTCGACCGTCTCACGGGCCAGGGCATCGACGTCGTCGGCTTCCGGGACAACCCCCGCTTCGACTTCAACCCCTTCGAGTGCGCCGAGCTCCACGGCGAGGACGACGAACGGTGCCGCGTGCCCGTCGAGCAGGTCCTCGCTCCCGTCAACCCGGCCGACGCCCTCCGGGACCGCGACGGCTTCGCCTCGCTCGACCTCACCGACCTCATCTGCCCGGCGGGGCAGTGCCGTCCCGTGGTGGGCAACGTGCACGTCTTCTTCGACCCGCACCACCTCACGTGGGCCTACGCGCGGACCATGGCGCCCGCCCTCGAGACCCGCCTGCCCGGCACGCTCCTCCAGGACGCGGCCTCGTGAGCACGGTGCGCACCGGCGCCCCCCGCCCGGAGCCCGGGGCGCCGGCCACGGACGGCGCCGCTGGCGCCGAGGGCGCCGTGGCGGCCACGGCCCGGCGGGTGGCCCGGTACTCGGGCTTCCGGCCCGAGGTGCAGGGGCTGCGGTTCGTCGCCGTGCTGCTGGTGGTCGTCTACCACGTGTTCCTCGGCCGGGTCTCGGGCGGTGTGGACGTCTTCCTCCTGATCTCGGCGTTCTTCCTGACCCTGTCCTTCGTGCGCAAGCTCGAGGCGGGCAGGCCCCTGGCGCTGGGGCGGTACTGGCTGCACGTGTTCAAGCGGCTGCTGCCCCTGGCCGTGCTCACGATCCTCGGGACCCTCGTCCTGGTGGCCGCCGTCTATCCCGGGACGGACACGGCGCAGTGGCGCGCCGAGGCGCTGGCCTCGGTGTTCTACGTGGAGAACTGGGCGCTGGCGCTGAACGCGGTGGACTACTACGCGGCCGACCACTCCACGGCCTCGCCGTTCCAGCACTTCTGGTCCCTGTCGGTGCAGGGGCAGGTGTTCCTGCTGTGGCCGCTCATCTTCGCCGCCGCCTGGCTGCTCACCCGGCGCGGGAGACTCCGGCCCGTCCCCGTCCTGGTCGCGATGTTCGGCGCCGTGTTCGTGGCCTCCCTGGCCTGGTCGGTGCACGCCACGGCCGTCCAGCAGGAGTTCGCCTACTTCGACACCCGCACCCGGCTGTGGGAGTTCGCCCTCGGCTCGCTGCTCGCCCTCGCGCTGCCCTGGCTGCGGCCGCCGCGCACCGCCCGGGTGGCCCTGGGCTGGCTGGGGCTGGTCAGCATGGTCTCGGTCGGCGTGCTGGTGGACGTGCAGGGGGCGTTCCCGGGGTGGATCGCGCTGTGGCCGCTGCTCTCGGCGGCGGCGATCATCGTGGCCGGGCGCTCCGGCTCGCCGTTCGGGCTGGACCGGGTGCTGGCCTCGGCGCCGCTGGTGCGGCTGGGGGACTCCGCCTACGCGCTGTACCTGGTGCACTGGCCGCTGCTCATCACGTACCTGGTGCTGCGGGACCGGCCCATGGCCGGGCCCCGCTCCGGGATCGTGATCATCCTCGTCTCCGTGGTGCTCGCCGTGCTGGCCACCCGGCTGGTCGAGGACCCGTTCAAGAACTGGTCCTGGCCCGAGCGCAGCAAGCGGCGCCTCGCCGGGGTCGTGGCGCTCTGCCTCGCCCTGGTCGCCGCCCCCGTGCTCGGCTGGCAGCAGGTCGAGGACCGGCGTGCCGACCGCCTCCAGACCGAGGCCGTCCGGAACAACCCCGGGGCCGCCGCCCTCCAGCCCGGCTTCGCGTTCCGCGGCGACCCGGACGCCCCGACCCTGCCCCTGCCGGAGGACCTCCCGCGGCAGCCGGCCTCCCTCGGCGACGCCTGCCCCGAGGACCTCGACCTGCCGGAGGAGCTCCGCCGCTTCTGCCACGAGAGCGTCGCGCAGGAGGCCCCCGAGCGGACGGTGCTCGTGCTCGGCAACAGCCACCTGCAGCACTGGCTCCCCGCGCTGCGGCCCCTCGCGGAGACCGAGCGGTGGCGGGTGCTGACCTGGATCCAGCCGGGCTGCTTCTACGCCGCAGCCGAGGACCAGCCGGGCTCGGAGAGCTGCCGGGCCTGGTTCGAGGGCGCCGAGCAGATGATCGGGACCGCCGACCCCGACCTGGTCGTCGTCCAGTCCACCTTCACCGACCAGGAGGGCGAGTTCCTCCGCCCCGGGCTGGAGCAGCGGATCCGCGAGCTCACCGGCCGCGGGATCCCCGTCGTCGGGATCCGCGACACCCCGCGCTTCCCGGAGGCGCCGGCCGAGTGCGCGGTGGCGCACGGGGAGGACGACCCCCGGTGCACCTTCACGCACCCCATGGTGGGCACGCCCGATCCCGCGCTGCCGCTCGCCCGCGAGCTGCCGCTCTACTCCACCATGGACCTCACCGACCTGATCTGCCCGGCCGGGCCGTGCCCGCCGGTGATCGGCAACGTCTACGTGTACTGGGACGACGACCACCTCAGCCGGGTCTACTCGCAGAGCGCCGCGCCGGTCTTCGGCGAGCGGTTCCGGGAGGCCCTCGCCGCCGACGGCCTCGAGCCGTGAGCACCGCCCGGCCGCGGCGCCGGGACCGGGGGTGCGCCCCCGCGGGCTGAGGCGCCCCGGCCCGGACATCCCGCGCCGAGCCGTCGCCCGGGTGCCCCGCGCGGCGCGGGTCGTGCGGTAGGGTCGCGACGGGCACCCCTCGGCTCCCCGTCCCCGGTGCTCCGTTCCCCCCCGTTCTCCCTCCCGCCCCCTCCCGGCGCCGCCCCGCGTCCGCGCCGGGCACGCTCTCCTGGAGGTGCCCCCGTGGCCACCGTGCACGCCACCGCCCCGCAGCCGTCCACCGGGACCACCGACGACGGCGGCGCGGCGCGGCGGCCGGGCAGCCGGTACTCCGGGTTCCGCCCGGAGGTGCAGGGCCTGCGCGCGGTGGCGGTGCTGCTCGTGGTGGTCTACCACGTGTTCCTCGGCCGGGTGTCGGGCGGTGTGGACGTCTTTCTCCTGATCTCGGCGTTCTTCCTGACCCTGTCCTTCGTGCGCAAGCTCGAGGCGGGCAGGCCCCTGGCGCTGGGGCGGTACTGGCTGCACGTGTTCAAGCGGCTGCTGCCCCTGGCCGTGCTCACGATCCTGGCCACCCTCGTGCTGGTGGAGCTGTTCTACCCGGGCTACGACGCCGGGCAGTGGCGCGCCGAGGCGCTGGCCTCGGTGTTCTACGTGGAGAACTGGGCGCTGGCGCTGAACGCGGTGGACTACTACGCGGCCGACCACTCCACGGCCTCGCCGTTCCAGCACTTCTGGTCCCTGTCGGTGCAGGGGCAGGTGTTCCTGCTGTGGCCGCTCATCTTCGCCGCCGCCTGGCTGGTCTCCCGGCGGACCGGGTGGAGCCCCGTGCCGGTGCTGGCGGTGGTCTTCGGATCGGTCTTCGTGGCCTCCCTGGCCTGGTCGGTGCACGCCACGGCCGTCCAGCAGGAGTTCGCCTACTTCGACACCCGCACCCGGCTGTGGGAGTTCGCCCTCGGCTCGCTGCTCGCCCTCGCCGTGCCCTGGCTGCGGCCGGGCCGGCGCGTGCGCGTGGCCCTCGGCTGGGGCGGACTGGTCAGCATGGTCTCGGTCGGCGTGCTGGTGGACGTGCAGGGGGCGTTCCCCGGGTGGATCGCGCTGTGGCCGCTGCTCTCGGCGGCGGCGATCGTCGTGGCCGGGCAGTCCGGGTCGCGCGTCGGCCTGGACCGGGTCCTCGCCTCCCGCCCGCTGGTGCGGCTGGGGGACTCCGCCTACGCGCTGTACCTGATCCACTGGCCGGTGCTCATCACCTATCTGGTGCTCCGGGACCGGCCCGTGGCCGGGCCCCGCTCCGGGGTGGTGATCGTGGTGGTGTGCCTGGTGCTGGCGGTGCTGGCCACCCGGCTGGTCGAGGACCCGCTCAGGAAGTGGGCCTGGCCCGAGCGCAGCCGGCTGCGGCTGGCCGCGGTGATCGTGATGTGCCTGGCGGTCGTCGCGGTCCCCGTGACCGCGGCGAGGGTGGCCGAGGAGCGGCGGGCGGTCGAGATCGCCGCGTCCGCCGACCGCAACAACCCCGGGGCGGCGGCGCTGCTGCCCGGCTTCCGGTACCAGGGCGACCCGGACGCCGAGACGATCCCCGTGATCACCGGGGAGCCGTACGGCAAACCGTCGCTCGGCGAGCCCTGCCCGGCCGGCACGGGGATCGGCGAGCGCTTCCAGCAGTGGTGCTTCGACACCGTCCCGAACCCCGAGCCCGCGGCCACGATGCTGGTGATCGGCAACAGCCACGTGCACCAGTGGATCCCGGCCGTCGAGCTCCTGGCCGAGCGCAACGACTGGCGGGTGGTGACCTACATCCGCGGCAAGTGCCTCTATGCCCTGCCCGAGGAGCAGGTCGCCGATCACGAGGCGTGCGAGCGCTGGCTCGAGGGCACCGACCCCGTGGTGGAGGCCGTGGACCCGGACCTGGTGCTGGTGCAGGGCACCCGCAGCACGGACGAGGACCAGGAGCAGTTCACGCCCGGGATGGAGCAGCGCATCCGCGGGCTCGCGGAGCGCGGCATCCAGGTGGTGGGTCTGCGGGACAATCCCCGGTTCGACGTCGTCCCCGCGCGCTGCGCCGCGGACCACGGGGCCGACGCCCCCGAGTGCGCAGCCTCCCACGTGATCCTGGGCCCCGGCAGCCCGCTGGCCCCGGTGGCGGAGCTGCCGCAGGTCACGATGGTCGACATGGGGGACCTCATCTGCCCGGACGGCACCTGCGTGCCCGTCGTCGGCAACGTGTTCACGTACTGGGACAACAACCACCTCACCGTCGAGTACGTGCGGACGCTGGCGCCCGTGTTCGCCGAGCGGGTCGAGGAGGCCCTGCGCGCGGACGCGGCCGGGTTCCCCGTCGGCTCGTGAGCACGGCCACAGCCGTCCGCCGGCCGGGACCCGGCCCGTAGAATGGTCGCGACTCCCTCGAAGCTGAAAGGCCCCACCGTGTCGGATACCGCCGTTCCCACCGCCCTGTCCGAGGACCCCTTCGGGTTCACGGGCCTGACCTACGACGACGTCCTGCTGCTGCCCGGCAACACGGACGTCATCCCGTCCGAGGCGTCGACCCGCACCCGCCTGTCCCGGCGCATCAGCCTGGAGGTGCCGCTGCTGTCCGCCGCCATGGACACCGTCACCGAGTCCTCGATGGCGATCGCGATGGCCCGGCAGGGCGGCATCGGCGTGATCCACCGCAACCTCTCGATCCAGGACCAGGCCGAGCACGTGGACCGGGTGAAGCGCAGCGAGTCCGGGATGATCACCGATCCCGTGACCATCTCCCCGGACGCCACCCTCGAGGAGCTGGACCGGCTCTGCGGCTACTACCGGGTCTCCGGCCTGCCCGTCGTGGACGCGGAGCAGAAGCTGCTGGGCATCATCACCAACCGCGACACCCGCTACCTGCCGGAGAGCGAGTTCCCGCGGCGCCGGGTGCACGAGATCATGACGCCCATGCCGCTGATCACCGGCAAGGTGGGGATGGCGAAGGACGACGCGCACCGGCTGCTGGCGTCCAACAAGATCGAGAAGCTGCCGCTCGTCGACGACACCGGCCGGCTCACCGGTCTGATCACGATCAAGGACTTCACCAAGGCTGAGCAGTACCCCCGTGCCACGAAGGACGACGAGGGCCGGCTGCGCGTCGGCGCCGCCGTCGGCTTCTTCGGCGACGGCTTCGAGCGGGCCATGACCCTCGTCGAGGCCGGTGTGGACGCCCTGTTCATCGACACCGCCAACGGGCACTCCCAGGGCGTGCTGGACATGGTCGCCCGGCTCAAGGCGGAGACCGCGGCCGCGCACGTGGACGTCATCGGCGGGCAGGCGGCCACCCGCCACGGCGCGCAGGCCATCGTCGACGCCGGGGCGGACGCCGTGAAGGTGGGCGTGGGCCCCGGCTCGATCTGCACCACCCGCATCATCGCCGGGGTGGGCGTCCCCCAGGTCACCGCCGTCAACGAGGCGGCGAAGGCGGCGATCCCGGCGGGGGTCCCGCTGATCGCCGACGGCGGCCTGCAGTACTCCGGCGACATCGGCAAGGCTCTCGTGGCCGGCGCGGACTCCGTGATGGTCGGTTCCCTGCTCGCGGGCTGCGACGAGTCCCCGGGCGAGCTGATCTTCGTCAACGGCAAGCAGTTCAAGACCTACCGGGGGATGGGCTCGCTGGGGGCCATGCAGTCCCGCGGCAAGAACTCCTCCTACTCCAAGGACCGCTACTTCCAGGCCGACGTGGCCAGCGACGAGAAGCTCATCCCCGAGGGCATCGAGGGCCAGGTCCCGTACCGCGGCCCGCTCTCCGCCGTGGTCCACCAGCTCGACGGCGGCCTGCGCCAGACGATGTTCTACGTGGGCGCCCACAGCGTCGAGGAGCTCAAGCACCAGGGCCGGTTCGTGCGCATCACCCCGGCCGGGCTCAAGGAGTCCCACCCGCACGACATCACGATGACCGTCGAGGCCCCCAACTACCAGCGCTGATCGAGCGTCCGCAGCACCGTTCGGAAAGGACACCATGAGCTACGACATCGAGATCGGCCGCTCCAAGCGCGCCCGCCGCACCTTCTCCCTGGACGAGATCGCCCTCGTCCCGTCCCGGCGCACGCGCGATCCCCGGGACGTGTCCACGGACTGGCAGATCGACGCCTACCGGTTCTCCATCCCGTTCCTGGGCGCCCCGATGGACTCGGCGACGTCCCCGGAGACGGCCATCGCCCTCGGCCGGGCCGGCGGGCTCGGCGTGCTCGACCTCGAGGGGCTGTGGACCCGCTACGAGGACCCGCAGCCGGTGCTCGACGAGATCGCGGGCCTGACCGGGGAGGACGCCCCGGCGTCCACGCGCCGGATGCAGGAGCTCTACGACGCGCCCGTGCAGCCGGAGCTGATCACGGCCCGGCTGGCGCAGATCCGGGAGGCGGGCGTGATCGTCGCCGGGTCCCTGACGCCCCAGCGCACGGTGGAGCACTACCGCACCGTCCTGGACGCCGGCGTGGACGTCTTCGTGATCCGCGGGACCACGGTCTCCGCGGAGCACGTCTCGCGCAACCAGGAGCCGCTGGACCTCAAGAAGTTCATCTACGACCTCGACGTCCCCGTCATCGTGGGCGGCGCCGCGGGCTACACGCCCGCGCTGCACCTCATGCGCACGGGCGCGGCCGGGGTGCTCGTGGGCTTCGGCGGCGGCGCGTCCATGCGCATCCAGAACACCCTGGGGATCCACGCGGCCATGGCCACGGCGATCTCGGACGTCGCGGCGGCCCGCCGGGACTACCTCGACGAGTCCGGCGGGCGCTACGTGCACGTCATCGCCGACGGCGGCGTGGGGGTCTCCGGGGACATCGTCAAGGCGCTGGCCATGGGCGCGGACGCCGTGATGCTCGGCACCGCGCTGGCCCGCACGGAGGAGGCCCCCGGGCAGGGCTGGCACTGGGGCGCGGAGGCGCACCACGAGCAGCTGCCGCGCGGTCTCCGCACCCGCGTGGGCACCGTGGGACCGCTCGAGGAGGTCCTCTTCGGGCCCTCCCGCCACGTGGACGGCACGTCCAACCTCGTGGGCGCGCTGCGCCGCTCGATGGCCACCACCGGGTACCTGGAGCTCAAGGAGTTCCAGCGCGCCGAGGTGGTCATCCGCGGCTGATCCCCGACCGCGCGGAGGGCCCGTGCCGCGCCCGGCGGGGC
>NZ_JBHVDI010000154.1:0-9389 GCF_042802875.1 Kocuria sp. NPDC057446
GCCCGCACCCGTGGGTGCCGGCGGACGGCTCGGTCCTCGGCCGCAGCGCTGCTCAGTCGCGCTGCTTCTCGGCGGTCTCCGCGGCCGCGAGGATCTCGGCGGCCTCGGGGTGCTCCGAGACGTAGTCCTCGTGCACCTCCTGGACGTGCAGGTCGATCTCCTGGATGTCCTTCGGGACCAGGGACACGGCGATGAAGGAGACGATCGCGATACCGGCGATGTAGACGCCGATCGTCCAGGACATCCCCGTCTCGTTGAGCAGCAGCTGGGCGATCATCGGGGCGAACGCGCCGCCGATGATGGAGCCGAACGCGTAGCCGATCGAGACGCCCGAGTAGCGCACCCGCGCCGGGAACATCTCGGCGTAGAGCGCCGACTGCGGGCCGTAGGACGGGCCCAGGCCCACGGTGAGGATCACGATGGCCAGGGCGAACAGCGGCAGCGAGGCGGTGTCGAGCAGGAACCACATCGGCACGGCCCACAGGATGATGATGGCGTAGCCGATCTGGAAGGTGCGCACGCGCCCGATCTTGTCCGAGATCCAGCCGCCGAACATCGTGAACACGAGCCAGCCCACGCCGCCGATCAGGGAGGCGATGAGGGTCTGGGACCGGGGCATGCCCAGCACGTTGGAGCCGTAGGAGGCGAAGAACGCGATCACCAGGTAGCCGGCGGCGTTGTTGGCGGCGAAGATCAGGGCCGCGAGGGTGACCGGCTTCTTGTGGTGCTTGAACAGCTGGCCCAGGGGAGCGGAGGACTCCTTCTTGCGCAGCTGCATCTCCTTGAAGACCGGGGACTCGTCGACGGTCTTGCGGATCAGGTAGCCGACCACGATCAGCACCACGGAGGACAGGAACGGGATGCGCCAGCCCCAGGCCTGGAAGTCCTCGGGAGACATCATCGAGGTGAGGGCGAACATGAAGGACGTGGCCAGCAGCATGCCCAGCGGCACGCCGATCTGCGGGTAGGCGCCGAAGAGCCCGCGCTTGTTCCGCGGGGCGTGCTCGACCGACATCAGGGCGGCCCCGCCCCACTCGCCGCCGGCGGAGAAGCCCTGCATGATGCGCAGGAGGATCAGGAAGATCGGCGCCCAGATGCCGATCGTCGCGTAGGTGGGGAGCAGGCCGATCAGCATCGTGGCCGCCCCCATCCCCACCAGGGTGAGGACCAGGACGATCTTGCGCCCGTACTTGTCGCCGAGGTGGCCGGCGACCACCGCCCCGAGCGGGCGGAACAGGAAGCTGATGCCCAGGGAGGCCCAGGCGACCACCTGCGCGAGGCCGGCGTTCTCCTGCCCCAGCGGGGCGAAGTACAGCGGGGCCAGGACGAAGGCCGCGGCCTGGGCGTAGATGAAGAAGTCGTACCACTCGATGGTGGTGCCCACGAGGGTGCCGGCGAGGACCTTGCGCTCCTCGTGCGACATCTCGTGCCGCCCGGCCGGGGCGGATGAAGTGTGCGCCATGGGTTCTCCAGGGGATCGGGGACGGCGTCGTCCTCGGCGGAACCGAACGGATCATGACCGAACGTTCGGTAGTTCAGTGGAATACTACGGGCGGAAGTGATGCCTGTCACCCTCGGCCCGAAACAATCGCATCGTGTACCGCCGATGCGGAGCGGCCCGGCTGAGGGTGGGAACGCGGACGGGCCCGGTCCTCGGGGAGGACCGGGCCCGGCGGCGCGGCAGGGGCGTCAGGGACGTCGGCTGCGGCCGCTCAGCGGTAGAGCCGTTCCGAGGCCAGGCGCGCCCCCGCGACCAGGGACTCGAGCTTGGCCCACGCGATCTGCGGGTGCAGGCGCCCGCCCAGGCCGCAGTCGGTCGAGGCGACCACGTTCTCGCGGCCCACCACGGAGGCGAACTGCTCGATCCGGTCCGCGACGAGCTCCGGGTGCTCCACCACGTTCGTCGAGTGCGAGACCACCCCGGGGATGATCACGCGGCCCTCGGGCAGCGGGTGGTCCCGCCAGACCTTCCACTCGTGGGCGTGCCGGGCCGAGGCGCCCTCGAAGGTGTAGCCGCCGGCGTTGATGGTCAGCATCAGGTCCACGAGGTACTTCAGCTCGAGGTCCGTGGTGTGCGGGCCGTGCCAGGAGCCCCAGCACAGGTGGAAGCGGACCTGCTCCTCGGGGATCCCGCGCAGCGCGTGGTTGAGGGCCTCGACGCGCAGCCGCGTGAACGCCAGGTAGTCCTCGACCGTGGGCTCGGGGTTGATCTGGTCCCAGGACTCCGCGATGGAGGGATCGTCGATCTGCACGATCAGCCCGGCACCGGTGATCGCCAGGTACTCCTCCCGCATCGCGTCGGCGCACGCGTAGACGAGCTCCTCGTCGGTCCGGTAGTACTCGTTGCTCACGCGCGCCGCGGAGCCGGGGGAGAGGGCGGCGACGAATCCGGTCTCCGCGCCGGTGGCCGCCATGGCGGCCCGGAGGCTGCGGACGTCCGAGGCCACCGCCTCCTGCCCGGTGTAGGTCAGGGGCCCGGTGATCTTGGGCTGCTTGGTGGGGGATCGGCCGGTGAGGATGCCGGACGCCGGGTCCTCGTACGCCTCCCGGAAGCGCTCCCGGTCCCGGCGGTCCGGGAAGCTGGTGAGCACGATGCTGCCGGGGGCGGAGCGCTTCTTCTCCGTGGACGCCCACCGGTCCTCGTCGGTCGGGGTGAGGCCGCCGAGGCGGGAGAAGGAGTAGTTCCACCACGCGCCGTAGTCGACCGCGCTGGACATGGTGTGCCCGTACTCGCCGTCGTTGACGACGTCCACGCCGATCTCGCGCTGCCGCCGCACCACGTCCTCGACGCCCACGGCGAGCTCGCCGGTGAGCTGCTCGAAGTCGATGGCGCCGTCGGCGTGCTGCTGGTTGGCCTCGAGCAGGCGCGGGGTGCGCGGCAGGGACCCCACGTGGGTGGTCTGCACACGGTCGGTGTTCTGCATGGTCATGCGTGTCCTCCTGGGGAGCTGCGGAAGCGGTGGGACGGCCGGGGGCCGGTCAGGACCGGAGCCGGCGGGCTGCGGGCCCGGCGGCTCCGGCGAGGGGCCCGGCGTGGGTCGCGGGGGTGCGGTCGGCACTGTGCGGCACGGGGCGCACGTCCTTTCCATCGGTCCTGGCGGTAGCACCGGAGGCGGGACGGGGAACCGTCGCCCGGGTTGCTGCGGCGTCGTCGAGCCAGATCTCTCGGCCGCTCTGGATGGTGACCTCCCCATCCAAGCGCACCGGCGGACCCTGCGCCATTCGGAACCCGCGTGACGGGCGTGACGGAATGTGACACGCCCGGCGCTGCTCGCCGTCGTGGCCCGGATCACATACCGTGACGGTGACCGGTGCCCCGGACCCGGTGGGCGCCGCGGACGGAAGGAAGGACCCCCATGCTCCAGGACAACGGCCTCGAGGGGCGCACCGCGCTCGTGACGGGCGGGGCCAGCGGCATCGGCCTCGCGGCCGCCCGGGCCCTCGCGGGCTCCGGCGCCCACGTGGTGGTGGCGGACGTCGACGAGGCCGGCGCGCAGCGCGTCGCCGGCGAGCTCGGCGGGCGGGCCTGGGCCGTGGACCTGCTCGACACCGGGGCGCTGGCCGACCTGAGCCTCGAGGTCGACGTGCTGGTCAACAACGCCGGCATCCAGAAGGTGGCCCCCCTGCAGGAGTTCGACCCCGCGGACTTCCACCGCATCCTGGTGCTCATGCTCGAGAGCCCGTTCCTGCTCGTGCGCGCGGCGCTGCCCCACATGTACGCGAAGGGCTGGGGGCGCGTCGTCAACGTCTCCTCCGTGCACGGGCTGCGGGCGTCCCCCTACAAGAGCGCCTACGTCTCGGCCAAGCACGGTCTCGAGGGGCTGTCCAAGACCATCGCGGTGGAGGGCGCCGCGCACGGGGTGACGAGCAACTGCATCAACCCCGGCTACGTGCGCACCCCGCTCGTCGAGAAGCAGATCGCCGACCAGGCGGCGGTGCACGGCATCCCCGAGTCCGAGGTGGTGGAGCGGATCATGCTCGGCGAGACGCCGATCAAGCAGCTCGTGGACCCGGAGGACGTCGGCAGCCTCGTGGCGTGGCTGGCCGGCCCCCACGCGTCCATGGTCACCGGGGCGTCCTACACGATGGACGGCGGCTGGACCGCGCGCTGAGCCCCGTCCGGGCCGGCGGCGGAGCGTTCAGCGGTGGCCCAGTTCCCGGGAGAGCCGGTGGGCCTCCGCGAGCAGGGCCCGGCCCAGGGGCTGGCGCCGCTCGCCGGTGAACCGGGGCTCGATGCCCGTGAGGCTCAGCGCGTAGACCGGAGCGCCCGTCGCGTCGAAGACCGCCGCGGCCATGCCCCAGCTGCCCTCGACGATCAGCCCCGGGTTCACGGCGAAGCCCTCGCGGCGCACGTCTGCGAGCAGGCCCCGGATCCGCTCGGGCGTGTGCAGCGGACCCCACTCGGCGCGGCCCTCCGCCGTGGCCGCGAGCACCCGGTCCACCTCCGCGTCCGGGAGGTGGGCCAGGACGGCCAGCCCCGCCGAGGCCACGCCGAGCGGCAGCCGCAGCCCCTCGTAGAGGACGTGGGAGCGGATGGGGAAGGCGCCTTCCACGCGTGCCAGGCAGACCGTCTCCAGCCCGCGGCGGACCGACAGGAAGGCGCTCTCGCCGGTGGCCTCGGCGAGCCGGCGCAGCGAGGGGCCGGCCAGTTCCCGGATCGGATAGCGGTGAGCGGCCACCGCCCCCAGCACGTACAGCTCCGGGCCCAGCTGCCACGCCCCGGTCCCGGCGTCGCGGTCCACGAGGCCCTCCTCGGCCAGCCCCGTGAGCAGCCGGTGCACGGTGGGGCGGGTCAGCCCGGTCTCGGCGGCCAGCTCGGCGACCGTGCTGCCCTGCTCCCGGCCGGCCACGGCCCGCAGCAGCCGCCCCACCCGGTGGACCACCTGCGTCCCCGACGCCGTCGTGCGCTCCTGTGCCATGTCTCCACTATATGGACACTCAGGACGGGAATGGCCGGATGCTGAGGAGAAATGCCGTCATTCCGCCGGAGCTGTTGACCGGCATGTGGAGGCTCCTTAGATTGAGGGCTGAGTCACAGTCGCACGAGAGGGAGGGCACGGGTGTCCAAGGTCAGGGACAACGCCGCCGAGCTGCTGGCGGAGAGCCTGCGGGACGGCATGACGCTCGCCGTGGGCGGATTCGGGCTGAGCGGGATCCCCCGCGATCTCATCGACGCGGTGCGGGACTCCGGGGTCAGGGACCTCACGGTGGTCTCCAACAACATGGGCGTGGACGGCAAGGGCCTCGGGGTGCTGCTCGAGAACCGCCAGGTGAAGAAGGTCCTCGCCTCCTACGTGGGCGAGAACAAGCTGTTCGCCCAGCAGTACCTGGACGGCGAGCTCGAGGTCGAGTTCAATCCGCAGGGCACCCTCGCCGAGCGGCTCCGGGCGGGCGGGGCGGGCATCCCCGCCTTCTACACGAGGACCGGGGTCGGCACCCTCGTGGCCGAGGGCAAGCCGCACGCGGAGTTCGACGGCGAGACCTACGTCCAGGAGCGCGGCATCGTCGCCGACGTCGCCCTGGTCCACGCGCACACCGGCGACGCCGACGGCAACCTCGTCTACCGCTACACCGCGCGCAACTTCAACCCGATCGTCGCGACCGCCGGGAAGGTCACCTTCGCGGAGGTCGAGCACCTCGTGGCCGTCGGCGGGATCCACCCCGACCACATCGTGACCCCGGGCGTCTACGTCCAGCACGTCGTGCAGTACAGCGGCGCGCCCAAGGACATCGAGCAGCGCACCGTCCGCCCCCGCCCGGCCGGGGGGTCCGACCAGCAGAACGGAGACCAGGCATGAGCTGGACCCGCGACGAGATGGCGGCCATCGCCGCCGTGGAGCTCTCCGACGGCGACTACGTGAACCTCGGCATCGGCATCCCCACCCTGGTGGCCAACAACCTGCCCGAGGGCGTGAACGTGGTGCTGCAGTCCGAGAACGGCGTGCTCGGGATGGGCCCGTTCCCCTACGAGGGCGACGAGGACCCCGACCTGATCAACGCCGGCAAGCAGACCATCACGCTGCTGCCCGGGGCCTCGATCTTCGACTCCGCCACGTCCTTCGGGATGATCCGCGGCGGCCACGTCAAGATCGCGATCCTCGGCGCCATGCAGGTCTCCGGCAGCGGCGACCTCGCCAACTGGATGATCCCCGGCAAGATGGTCAAGGGGATGGGCGGCGCCATGGACCTGGTGGCGGGCACCCCGCGCGTCGTCGTGCTGACCGAGCACGTGACCAAGGACGGCTCCGCCAAGATCAGGACCGAGTGCGACCTCCCGCTCACCGGCGTGCGCGTGGTGGACCGCATCGTGACGGACCTGTGCGTGTTCGACGTCGAGGACGGCGGGCTCGTGCTGCGCAGCCTGGCCCCCGGGGTCACCGAGGACGAGATCCGCGCGAAGACCGAGGCGTCCTTCCGCGCCGACCTGCAGGACGTCACCCCCGACACCGTCCCCACCGAGACCGCCGCCGCCGGCGGCGCTGAGGAGAACCGATGAGCACCGCCACCGACGTCGTCGTCCTGTCCGGCGCCCGCACGCCCCAGGGCAAGATCCTGGGCCACCTGGCGTCCTTCACCGCGGCAGAACTGGGCGCCCACGCCATCCGGGCCGCGCTCGAGCGCGGCGGGATCGCCCCCGAGCAGGTGGACTACGTGGTCATGGGCCACGTCCTGCAGGCCGGCGCCGGGCAGAACCCGGCCCGCCAGGCGGCCGTCGCCGCGGGCATCCCCCTGCACGTGCCCGCCGAGACCGTCAACAAGGTCTGTCTCTCCGGGCTCGTGGCCATCACCAACGCCGCCCGGATGATCCGCGCGGGCGAGGCCGAGATCGTCGTGGCCGGCGGGCAGGAGTCGATGACCAACGCCCCGCACCTGGCCGCGGGCGTGCGGCAGGGCAAGGGCTACGGCGACCTCGTGCTCGAGGACGCCGTGGCCAAGGACGGGCTCGTCGACGTCGCCGCGCGCGTGTCGATGGGCTCCCTCACGGAGTCCGGCAACGGCGAGCGCTCGATCCCCCGCGAGGAGCAGGACCGGGTCGCGGCCCAGAGCCACCAGCGGGCGGCCCGCGCCACGGAGGACGGCGTCCTCCGTGCCGAGATCGCCCCCGTGACCGTTCCGCAGCGCAAGGGCGAGCCGCTGGTCGTCGACACCGACCAGGGCGTGCGCCCCGACTCCAGTGCGGAGTCCATGGCGAGGCTGCGCCCGGCCTTCGCGCAGGACGGCACCATCACGGCCGGCAACTCCTCCCCGCTGTCGGACGGGGCGGCCGCCGTGGTGCTGACCAGCCGGGGATACGCCGAGCGCCACGGGCTCGAGTGGCTGGCCGTGGTCGGGGCTCCCGGCCAGGTGGCCGGGCCCGACACGTCGCTGCACTCCCAGCCGTCCCGGGCGATCGAGGCGGCCGTCGCGAAGGCCGGCTGGTCCGTGCAGGACCTGGACTTCATCGAGATCAACGAGGCGTTCGCGTCCGTGCTGATCCAGTCCCTGCGGGACCTCGACTACCCGGAGGAGCAGGCCAACATCCACGGCGGAGCCGTGGCGCTGGGCCACCCCATCGGCGCCTCCGGGGCGCGCCTGGCCCTGCACGCGGCGTACGAGCTCTCCCGCCGGGGCTCCGGGAAGGCCGCGGTGTCGCTGTGCGGCGGCGGCGGCCAGGGCGAGGCGCTCCTGCTCCACCGCGACTGACCCCGCCGCCCTCGACCTCGCCGCCGTCGCCGTCGCCGTCGCCGTCGCCTGGAGCCTCGCCGCCGCCACGGTGCTGCTCGTGGTCTCCGGCCCGGTGCTCGGGGCGACCCTGCTGCTCGTCGGTGCGGGCCGAGCCGGCCTCAGCCGCGGCGGCGGGCCAGGGCCCGCGCCGCGGCGACTGCGGCGCCGCCGGCCAGGACCCAGGGCCCGGCGACGACGACCGGGTCCAGCCACGCGTGCGAGCGGTCCGCGCGCCGCTGCCCGGCCCGGGAGGACAGCCCGTGCCGGGTGAACTCACCGAGCACCCCCGTCTGCGTGACCGGGTTGTCCGGGCGCAGGATCGCGAAGGACACGAGGTGGCTCTCCCACGCGTCGACCCGGTCGGCCGCCAGCAGGAGCAGCCAGTGCGCGGCCCGGCCCTCGCTGTACCGGCGGTAGGCGTGCCGGTACAGCACCCCGGAGACGCCCTTGGGCGGGCAGGTCGTGCCGAAGACGGGGGAAGACCGGCGTGCTCGAGGGACCGCTCCCGCGGCCGCCTCTCCTCCTGGCGCTCGGGGACGTCCCAGTGCGCGCCGGTCGCGCCCGGGTCGTGGCGCAGCCTCGGCACGGACGGGCGGTCGGCGGGGTCCAGGTCGGCGCCCCAGCCGGGAATGCGGGCCCGCAGCGCCTCGCGGTCCACGGGGCGCACCGGCCCGCCGGCGGTGTGGGGGGGGGCTGGGAGACGCCGGGGGTGTTCGTCATGGTGCTCCGTCCTCCGGTTCGGGATCGTGTGCCCACCTCAGGCGGCAGGCACGACGATCGGCTTGAGGCATCCGTCCAGCTTGGACGAGAAGATGCGTTAGCCCTCGGCGATGTGCTCCAGGGGGATGCGGTGGGTCACGAGGTCGCTGGGGGTGAGGTGGCCGTTGCGGATGTGCTCGAACAGCCTGGGCCACTGCCGTTTCACGGGGCACTGGTTCATTCGCAGGGTCAGGCCCTTGTTCATGGCGTCGCCGAACTTCACGGCGCTGAACATCGGCCCGTAGGCGCCCATCACCGAGACCGTCCCACCCTTGCGCACCGAATCGATCGCCCAGTTCAGCGAGACAGGCGACCCGCCCTGCAGCTTGAGCTTGGCCGCGCTCACGTGCTGGGTGAAGTTGCCGTCCGCCTCGGCCCCCACCGCGTCGATCACCACGTCGGCGCCCAGGTGGTCGGTGGTCCGCTTCAGCTCCACCACGACGTCGTCGTACTCGGCGAAGTTGACCGTCTCGGCCTGGGCGAACTGCCGGGCCTTCGCCAGCCGGTACTCCAGGTGGTCGACCACGAGCACCCGGCCCGCGCCCATCAGCCACGCCGACTTCGCCGCGAACAGACCCACCGGGCCGGCGCCGAGGACCACGACCGTGTCTCCCTCGGCGATGTCGCCCAGCTGGGCCCCGAAGCAGCCGGTGGCCAGGGCGTCGGTGCACAGCACCGCGTCCTCGTCCGTCATCCGCTCCGGGATCGGGGAGGGGCCCACGTCGGCGAACGGCACCCGCACGATCTCGTCGTCGGGGTGCTCGATCGTCGGGAGGTCCTTCTCCTCCGCGCGGACCTTGTACGGTCCGCGGTACACCATCGCCTTCATCCGACCCCCCCCCCGATTCATCAGCGGGCTTCCGATGTGGCTCAGCGTTCCACCGTCCGGTGAGGGGGGCATCCCCCCCCCCCCCCCCCCCCCGCCC
>NZ_JBHVDI010000155.1:0-9235 GCF_042802875.1 Kocuria sp. NPDC057446
GCCCCGCGGCCTGAGCGCGGGGCCGCCGTGGGCCGGGCGGGGACGGTCAGTACACGATGGAGAACACCCAGACGCCCAGCGTCATGGTCAGCAGGGTGATCAGGACGATCCCGATGAGGTTCAGCCACAGTCCGCCCTTGATCATCTGCCCGATGGTCACGTAGCCGGAGCCGAAGGCGATGGCGTTGGGCGGGGTGGCCACCGGCAGCATGAACGCGCACGTGGCGGCGAGGGCCACCGGGATGGCCAGCAGCATGGGGTCCAGACCCAGCCCGAGGGCGACGCCCCCGGAGACGGGCAGGAACGTGGCCGCCGTGGCGGTGTTGCTGGTCAGCTCCGTGAGGAAGAGGATGCCGGCGGCGAAGATCGCCACGACCAGGAGGACCGGCACGGCGCCCAGCGCCGCGGCGCCCTCCCCGATCCAGTCCGTCAGGCCCGAGGACGTGAACTGCGCGGACAGGGCCAGTCCGCCGCCGAACAGCAGCAGCACGCCCCACGGCAGCTTCACCGCGGCGTCCCAGTCCAGCAGCCGCACGCCCCGCTGGGCCCCGGCGGGGAGCAGGAACAGCAGCAGCCCCACGACCAGCGCGATGCCGGCGTCGCTGATGGGCGGGGAGTCGAAGACGATGGGCACGAACACCCAGCTCAGGGCGGCCAGGGCGAAGATCGCGAGCACCAGCTTCTCGCCCGTGGACATGCGGCCCAGCTTGTCCAGCTCCTGGTTGATGAGCCTCCTGCCGCCGGGGATCTCGTCGATCTCCGGCTTGAACAGCACCTTGGTGAGCAGGAACCAGGCGATGACGAGCATGACGGCGGACAGCGGCACGCCCACGAGCATCCACTGGCCGAAGCCGACGTCGATGCCGTGCGCCTCCTGGAGGTAGCCGACCATCAGGGTGTTCGGCGGGGTGCCGATGATGGTGCTCAGGGACCCGATCGAGGCGGCGTAGGCGATGCCGAGCATGAGCGCGGTGCCGAAGTTGGAGGCGATGACGGCCTCCTTCACCTCGGCGCTCTGCGGGTCGGCGCCCTCCAGGCCGGAGTCCTCCAGGGCGCCGCCGTCCGTGCCCCCGGCGGACGCCCCGGAGTCCTCGAGCAGCTTCGGCAGCAGCAGCAGCACGGACACCCCGATCGGCAGCATCATCACGGCGGTGGCCGTGTTGGAGACCCACATGCTGAGGAACGCGGTGGCCAGCATGAACCCGGCCACCATCTGGGCCGGCTTGGTGCCCATCACGCGCACGGTGCGCAGGGCGATCCTGCGGTGCAGGTTCCAGCGCTGCATCGCCAGCGCCAGCAGGAACCCGCCCATGAACAGGAAGATGATGTTGCTGCCGTAGGAGGCGCCGACGTCGTCCACGGCGACGTCCTCACCGAGCACGGGGAAGACGATCAGCGGGAGCAGGGCCGTGGCGGGGATCGGGATGGCCTCCGTCATCCACCACGCGCCCATCAGGACGGCGGTGGCCGCCGTGAGCTTGGCAGGGTGGGCCAGGTCGGCGGGCATGAGGACGTAGACCAGCAGGGCCAGCACCAGGCCCACGACGAGCCCCGCCCACTTGATCCGGTGCGTCTTGGCGTGCTCCGGGGGAGCCTGCTCCCCCGGGGAGCGGAGGTCGGCCGGGTCCCCGCCGCCCGGCCGGGGGTCTCGCTGCGTCGAAGGGGCTCCGGGGCTGGACGGTGTGCTGGCCATGTCTGCTCCACATCCGTTCGTGGGGGCGGGTCGGGACGCCTTCAGTCTAGGGGCGGAGCCGGGCCCGGCGTGACCCGGGACACCCCGGCCGGAGCCCCCCTGCCGGACAGCGCGGCCGGCCCTGCTGGCCCTCGGAACCGGCTGGTAGAGTCGGGAACGACCCTCTGGCCCGAGGAGCCCGATGCGCCACGACGCCCTTCGCCGATCAGGGAAGGGGGCCGTCCGCGACCGGACCCCCCACCGGTCCCCGGGGCTCCGTGCCGTCCCTCTGCGGGGAGGGTCACCGTGATCGGGCCGGTCCTCGACGTGGTCGCGGTGGTGCTCGCCGCCAACCTCCTGCTATGCCTGGTCCGGGTGCTGCGCGGACCGACCGGCCGCGATCGCCTCCTGGGCGTCCTCCTCACCGGCACCACGGGCGCCGGGCTCCTCGCCGTCCTCTCCGTCAGCACGGGCGTGCCCGCCCTGCGCGACGCCGCCCTGGTGATGATGGCGCTCGCCGCGGTCGTCGTGGTGTCCAGGCTGCGGGCGGAGGCCGAGGAACGATGACCGTGCACCTGGCCCTGGACCTGCTCACCACCGTCCTCGTCGTGGCCGGCACGGGCTTCTTCACCATCGGGACCATCGGCCTGCTGCGGCTGCCGGACCTGCGCACGCGACTGCACGCGCTCACGAAGGCCGACAACCTCGGCCTGGGCCTCGTGGTCGCAGGCCTCGTCCTCCAGACGGAGTCGGTGGGTGCGGCCGCCAAGCTGCTCGTCATCTGGTCGCTGGCCATGCTCGCCTCCCCGGTGGTCGCCTCCCTGCTGGCCCGGCGCGAGGGACTGAGCCCGGCCGCGAGGGCCGCGGACGGACCGGCGGAGGAGGCCCCCGATGGCTGACGACCCCCTCCGTGCCGTGGACGTCCTGCTCGGCCTGGCGGTGCTCGCCGGAGCGGTCGCGGCGGTGGCGCCGCGGCGGCGCACGGGCGCCACCGTGGCCTTCCTGGTCTTCGGCCTCCTCCTCGTGGTGCTGTGGACGCGCCTCGGCGCCCCGGACGTCGCCCTGGCCGAGGCCGCGATCGGCACGGGGGTGACCGGGGCCCTGTTCGTGGACACGGTCACCCGCGGGCGCCCGGTCCCGGAGGAGGGCCCCCGCGGTTCCCGGCGGCTCACGGCGACGGCCGTCCTCGGTCTGCTGACCGGCACGCTGCTCGGGGCCGGTCTCGCCGTGGTGCTCGTGCGCTCCCTCGTGGGCGGGGGCACGGGTCTCACCGAGCGGGTGCGGGAGCGCATGGACGAGTCGGGCGTCGACCACCCCGTGACGGCCGTGCTGCTGAACTTCCGCTCCTACGACACGCTGCTGGAGATCGCTGTGCTGCTCGTCGCGGTCCTCGCCGTGGCGGTGACCCTCGGGAGCGGCGCCGAGCGAGCCGGGCGGCCCGCCGCCGCCGGGCGACCGGACACCCTCGTCTGGTTCTGCCGGGTCGTCTCCCCGGTGCTGCTGCTGATCGCGGCGTGGGTGCTGTTCGCGGGGGTGGACCGGCCCGGCGGCGCGTTCCAGGCGGGCGCCGTGCTGGCCGGTGCCCTCATCCTCATGAACACGGCCGGGATCGGCCCGGCCCCCTGGCACGGCGTGGTGCTGCGCGGGGCCCTGGTGGTCGGCCTGGTGGCCTTCCTCGCCGCGGCGGTCTGGGGACCGGCGACGGGCGGGGCATGGCTCGCCCTGGACCCCGCCTGGGCCGGCTGGGTCATCGTGGCCGTGGAGACGACGCTGGCCCTGAGCATCGGGACGTCCCTGACGGTGGTCTTCCTGGCGCTGGGCCGGGGGCGGGTGGTCGTGCGGTGACCGTCCTCGAGTGGTACCTGTGCGTCGCGGCGGCGCTGATCGTGCTGGGGTCCGTGCGCCTGCTGCTGGGACGCGATCCGCTCGTGCGCCTCATCTGTCTCAACGTGGCCGGCAGCGGGGCCCTGCTGACCCTGGTGGTCCTGGCCGCGCGCTCCGACCCGCCGGACCCGGTGCCCCACGCCCTGGTGCTCACCGGCATCGTGATCACCGTGGCGTTCACGGGGGTGGGGCTGGTCCTGCTGCGGCGCACCGAGGAGGCGCCGCCGGATCCCCCGGAGCCGGCCGGGGAGGAGAGTGTTCCATGAACGGCACCTCCTCGCTGCTCGGCCTGCTGGTCCTCGGCCCGCTGGCCCTGGCGGTGCTCAGCACGGTCCTGCGGGACCGGTGGCTGCCACCGGTGGGTCTGCTGGGGGCGGCCTCCGTGGCCGCCGCCACCCTGGCGCTGGTGGTGCGCGTGGCCCGCTCCGGGCCCGTGGGGCACGACCTCGCCGGGTGGGGCTCGCCCCTGGGCATCGTGCTGCACGCCGACGGGCTCAGCGCGGTCTTCCTCCTGCTGACCGCCCTCGTGGGCGCGGGCCTGACGGTGCACGCGGCCTCGGACCGCACGGCCGTCGGCGGCGACGCCCGCTTCTGGCCGCTGTGGTTCTCCACCTGGGCGGGTCTCAACGCGGTCTACGTGGCGGGGGACCTCTTCAACACCTACGTGGCGCTGGAGGTGGTGGGGATCGCCGCCGTGGGGCTCGTGGCCCTGGGCGGGCGGACGGCGTGGGGTCCGGCGCTGCGCTATCTGCTGGTCACCGTGCTGGGCTCCACGCTGCTCCTGGTGGTGGTCGCGATCGTCTACGCACAGACCGGGACCCTGGACCTCCTCGTGGCGGGCGAGCGGCTGGCGGACGCCGGGCAGGACAGCCGCTGGGCCGCGCTGCTGCTCGTCGCCGGGCTCGGCCTCAAGGCCGCGCTCGTGCCGATGCACGCGTGGTTGCCGCCCGCGCACGGCTCCGCCCCGACCGTGGTGAGCGCGATCCTCTCCGCGCTCGTGGTCAAGGCGGCGTTCTTCGTGCTGGTGCGGATGTGGTTCTGGGTCCTGGGCCCGGACCCCGCGGTGGCGCTGCTGCTCGGCCTGCTCGGCTCCCTCGCCGTGCTCTGGGGCGGGACGATGGCCCTGGCCCAGCAGCGGCTCAAGCAGGTCGTGGCCTACTCCACCGTGGTGCAGATGGGCTATCTCTTCCTGTTCTTCCCCCTGTCCGCGGCCGCGGCGCACGACCCGGAGGCCCAGCGGGCACTGTGGGGCGGGATGGCGGCACTGGCCGTGGGCCACGGCTTCGCGAAGGCCTCGCTGTTCCTCTCGGCCGGCACGCTCAAGAGCGTCTACGGCACGGACTCGCTGGCCGGCCTGGCGCGCGTCGTGCGGCCCCTGCCGTCCGTGGTCATGGGGATGGGCGTCGCCTCGGTGACGCTGGCCGGCCTGCCGCCGAGCCTCGGCTTCGCGGGGAAGTGGCAGCTCGTCCTGACGTCCGTGGGCAGCGGTCAGTGGGGCTGGGCCGTGGTGGTGATCGGGGGCGGGCTGCTGTCCGCCGCCTACCTGCTCAAGCCGCTCACGGTGATGCTGCGCGAGCCGCAGGGAGGGGCACCCCCGCTGCCCGCGACGCGCACCGCGTCCCTGCCGGTCCGCTGGATGCCGCTGGTGCTGGCGCTGGTCCCGCTGCTGGCCGGTCTCGCCGGACCGGGACTCACCGATCTCGTGGTGGTCGGGGCCCCGGCGGGAGGAGACCGATGACCGCCGGCGGATTCACCTTCACCGGGCCCAGCGTGGTCCCGCTCGTCATGGTGCTGGTCTCCCTGGTCCCCGGGGCCGTGATCTTCTTCCTCCGCGAGGACCAGGTCAGGGCGCGCTCGACGCTGAACATCGCCGCCGCGGTGGCCAAGCTGGCGCTGGTGGCCGCGCTGGTGCCGGTCGTCGTCGCCGGGGCCCGGCCGGAGTGGCGCACCCCGCTGTTCCCCGGGATCGACCTCGTCCTGCGGGCGGAGCCGCTGTCCCTGCTGTTCGCGGGTCTCTCCGCCGTCCTGTGGCTGCTGACCACTGTCTACGCCATCGGCTACCTCGAGCGGTACTCGCACCGCAGCCGGTTCTTCGGCTTCTTCAGCCTGTGCGTGGCCGCCACGGTGGGGATCTCCTTCTCGGGCAACCTCGTGACCTTCCTGATCTTCTTCGAGCTGCTCACCATCACCACCTATCCGCTCGTGGCGCACTGGGGCACCGCCGAGGCGGTGCGGGCCGCTCGGCTGTACCTCTTCTACACGCTGTCCGGCGGACTGAGCCTGCTGGCCGGGGTGGCGCTGCTGACCGTGCACGCGGGGTCGGTGGACTTCGGGGAGGGGGGTGCCGCCGGGGTGCGGGCCTTCGCGGCGGAGGACCCGGCGGCCGCGGCGCTCGCCTTCGTGCTCATGGTGGCCGGGCTCGGGGTCAAGGCCGCCCTCTTCCCGCTGCACGGCTGGCTGCCCCGGGCCATGGTGGCGCCGGCCCCGGTCAGCGCCCTGCTGCACGCGGTGGCCGTGGTCAAGGCCGGCGTCTTCGGGATCGTGCGGGTGGTCGACGACGTCTACGGGGTGGAGCTGGCCCACGATCTCGGGGTGCTCGGCCCGCTGCTGGCCCTGGCCGCCTTCACGGTGGTCTACGGCTCCGTCCTCGCCCTGCGGCAGCAGGACCTCAAGCGGCGCCTGGCCTACTCGACCGTCAGCCAGGTGTCCTACGTGACCATGGGCATCGCCATGTTCAGCGAGGCCGCGACCGCGGGCGGACTGGTCCACCTCGTGCACCAGGGGCTGATGAAGATCACCCTCTTCTTCTGCGCGGGGATCTTCGCGGAGGTCCTCGGCGTGAAGACCGTGTCCGGGCTGGCCGGGGTGGGGCGCCGGATGCCGTTGACCGCGGCCGCCTTCACGGTGGGCGCGTTCGGGATGATCGGGCTCCCGCCGGTCGCGGGCTTCGTCTCCAAGTGGCAGCTCGGGCAGGGTGCCCTGGACGCGGGTCACCCGGAGATCGTCGGGGTGCTGCTGCTCAGCGCGCTGCTCAACGCCGCCTACTTCCTGCCGGCCGTCTACGCGCTGTGGTTCCGTGAGCCGCCGGAGGGGGCGGCCGACGACGGCGTGCCGCCGGCCCGCGACCGCGGGGGCCCCCTGCGGGAGGCGCCGGGGGCCCTGCTCGTGCCCGTGGTGACGACGGCGGTCCTGTCGGTCGCCGCGGGGGTGCTCGCGGGGGTGGCGTACTCGCCCCTGTGGCTGTCCCTGCTGATCGCGGAAGGAGCGTACCCGGGATGACCGTCGTGCTGTGGTCCCTCGCCCTGCTCTACCCGCTCGTGCTCGTCACCGCCCTCGCCGGGAGCGGGCTCGCCGCCCCGGGCCGCGCCGCCCGGACCAGGCGGCGCCTCCTGCCCTGGGCCCCGCCGGCGGTGCTGCCGTTCGTCCTCCTGACGCTGCTCCCGCCGGACGGGCCCGGCGGACCGCCTGCCCTCGAGGTGCCCTGGATGCTGTTCGGGATGTCCTGGGAGCTGGACCCGGTGGCACGGCCCCTCGTGCTCACGGGCGGGCTGCTCTACGGGGCGGCGCTCGCGGCGACCACGTGGACGAAGCCCTCGCGCGCGGAGGGGACCGGATCGGCCGGCCTGACGGGCTTCCTGCTCGTCAGCCTGGTCGGGAACATGGGGGTCTACGCGGCCGCGGACGCCGTGTCCTTCTACCTGTGCTTCGCGCTCATGAGCTTCGCGGCCTACGGGCTCGTCGTCCACCACCGCACCCGGCAGGCGCGGCGGGCGGGACGCGTCTACCTCGTGCTGACGGTGCTGAGCGAGTCCGCGATCCTCGGGGCGCTCCTGCTCGTCGTGTCCGCGGGCGGGATGCGTCTCGCGGACGCCCCGGTGGCCGCCGCCGGCTCCGAGCACCTGCACTGGATCGTGGGACTGCTGCTCGTGGGCTTCGGGGTCAAGGCCGGCACCCTCCCGCTGCACGTGTGGCTGCCCCTCGCCCACCCGGCGGCCCCGCCGGCGGCCAGCGCGGTGCTCTCGGGCGCGATGGTCAAGGCCGGACTGGTGGGGTGGCTCCGGTTCCTGCCCCTCGGCGAGGTCCCCCTGGAGCGCTGGGGCACGGCCCTGGTGGTGCTCGCCCTGCTCGGTGCGTTCCTGGCCGTGCCCGTGGGGGACCTGCAGGACGACCCGAAGGTGGTGCTCGCGTACTCCACGATCAGCCAGATGGGGTTCCTCGCCGCCGTGGTCGGGGTGGCGCTGGCGGTCCCGGAGCTGGCCGAGGCGTGCATCGGGGCCGCGGTGGTGTACAGCGTGCACCACGGCTTCGCCAAGGGCGCCCTCTTCCTGGGGGTGCCGGTGTGGAAGCACTTCGGCGCCGCGCGCACTGCCCCCCTGGCCGTGCTGGGCCTGTGCGGGGCCGCCCTCGCCGTGGCCGGGGCGCCGCTGAGCTCCGGAGCGGTGGGCAAGTACGCCGCCAAGAACGCGGTCGACGGCGTCACCGTCGCGGGCCTGGACCTCGCGCATCTCCTGCCGTTCGTGGCCACGGGCTCCACCCTGCTCCTGCTGCGCTTCGGGCTGCTCCTGGCGCGGACCGGGCGCGGGCCGCAGCACCGGCCGGACGCCGAGCTGTGGGCGTGGCTGCTCATCGTGCTGACCGGGATCACGGTGCCGTGGACCCTCACCCAGCAGTGGGTGCCGGTCGCGGCCTTCCCGGGGATCGAGCCCGTCACCCTGTGGGACGCCTCGTGGCCGATCCTGCTCGGCCTGCTGCTCGGCGCCGGATGGTGGTGGCTGTCGGCCCGGGACGCCGTCCCCGCGTGGGCGGCGCATCCCGACGGGCGCGCCGTGCCCCCCGGGGACCTGCTGGTCCCGGAGGAGCGCCTGCTGCGGCGGATCGGCCGGTCGGCCGCCCGCGCCGAGCAGCGCGCCGCCCGGACCGCGGCGGTGCTGCGGACGGCCGCCCACCGGATCCGGCCGGGGCACCGGCGGGTCGCCGCCGTCGGGTCGGCGGTGCGCGCGGTGCACTCCTGGACCGGCAGCGGCGCGGTGCTGCTCCTGCTGATGACCGGGACGGCGCTGGCCCTGGTGGTGGTCCCGTGAGGTGGGTCGGGGCGGTGACGGTCCGCGGGGCGCTGCTCGGCCTGCTGTGGTGGGTGTTCACCGAGGGCGACTCGCCCGGCTGGTACTACGGGGTGGTCGCCTGCGCGGCGGCGCTCGTGCTCAGTCTGCGGCTCTCCCCGCCGGCGGCCCCGGGCGGGCACCTGCTCTCCCGCGCCGGGCACACGGTCCGGCTGGTCCTCTGGTTCCTCGTCCACTCCGTGCTGGGCGGCATCGACGTCAGCCGCCGCATCCTGGCCCGGCGGGTGGACGTGCACCCCGAGGTGCAGCGCCACCCCCTGCGCCTGGAGCCGGGGCACCAGCGGCAGGTCGCCCTGGCCATGGTGAGCCTGATGCCCGGCACGCTCATGGTGTCCATGGCCGAGGACACCGCCCTGATCCACGTCCTGGACGCCCGGATCCCGGTCGCCGAGAACTGGGACGCGCTGCAGCGCAGGATCGCCGCCGCCGCCGGGACGTCCCTCCTGGGGGAGGACCGGCCCCGGGAGGACGGGCCTCCGGCACCGACCGCCCAGCCGGGCGGATGACCCGCCGCGGCCTCCCGCCCCGGCCGGCCACCGTCCGGCCCGGGGCAGGACGC
>NZ_JBHVDI010000156.1:0-9226 GCF_042802875.1 Kocuria sp. NPDC057446
GGCGGAGGATCAGCGGCGGCCGAGCCCGGCCATGCCCTCGAGGCGGGCCACCCGGTCCGCGGTCGGCGGGTGGGTGCGGAACAGGCCCGCCGCGGCGCCGCTCCGGAACGGGCTGGCGATCATGAGGTGCGAGGTGTTGACGAGCTTCTGGTCGGCGGGGTTCAGCGGCCGGGCGTTCGTGCCCATCTCGATCTTGCGCAGCGCGGAGGCCAGCGCGAGCGGGTCCCCGGTGAGCCGCGCCCCGTCCTCGTCGGCGTCGTACTCGCGCGTGCGGGAGACGGCGAGCTGGATGACGGTCGCGGCGAGCGGCGCCAGGAAGGCCAGGAGCAGCCCCACCAGGGGGTTGCCGCGGTCACCGCCCCGGCCGCCGCCGAAGATGGCCGTGAACTGCAGGAACTGCGCGGCCGAGGTGATGATGCCGGCCACGGCCGCGGCGATGGAGGACGTGAGGATGTCGCGGTTGTAGACGTGCATCAGCTCGTGGCCGAGCACGCCGCGCAGCTCGCGCTCGTCGAGCATCTGGAGGATGCCCTCGGTCACGCAGACCGCCGAGTTCGCGGGGTTCCGCCCGGTGGCGAAGGCGTTGGGGCTCAGCGTGGGGGCGATGTACAGGCGGGGCATCGGCTGGCTCGCCCGCTGCGACAGCTCCCGCACGATGCGGTAGTACCCCGGCGCCTGCTGCTCGGTGACCGGGATGGCGCGCATCGAGCGCAGCGCGAGCTTGTCGCTGTTCCAGTAGCTGTACGCCGTGGACGCCAGGCCGATCAGGGCGAAGACCCAGATGAAGGCGCTGCTCCCCGTACCGCTCGCCACGACCCATCCGATGGCCAGCAGCACCGCCCACAGGCCGCCGAGCAGCAGGACGGTCTTGAGCCCGTTGTTGTGGTGGTGCATCGGGAGTGCGGCTCCTTCGTGGACGTGGTGGGTCTTCCGTGGGGCACAACCCCGCCGGTGGCGCCGGTCTTCCCGCACGGGGGCGACGTCCAGGGACTTCCCAGCCCGCTCCGTGCAGTCCGCCGTCCGTCGCGGAGGCGGACGGCGCCCTCACCCGGCGGGCGTCGACTCCTCGGGGCCGGTCGGAGCAACGGGGCCGGCAGGTCCGGCGGCACCGGGCACCGTGGTGCCGGCGCCGCCCGCCGGGGTCGCCGTGGTGCCGGCGGCTCCGGGCGAGGCAGGGTCCCCGGGGGAGGGCGGCGCCGTTCCGGTGCCGCCGAGCCGCCCGGTGGCCTGCGTCGTCCCGTCGCCGAGCCCGCCGGAGCCCACCACGGTGACTCCGGCCAGCGCCGCGGCCGCGGCCAGGGCGCCGGCCCCGAGCAGCACCTTCCGGCCGCGCCGGGAGACGTGGACGGCCGCGAGGGCGCCGCCGGCCACGTCGGTGCCCGGAGCGGCGCGGAGCCGGCCGGCGCTCATCCGGCCTGCGGTCCGGACCAGTTCCACGATCTCGTCCGTCCGGACGTCCCACAGCGGCACGCCGGCGAGCACGGGCAGAAGCCACCCGCGCAGGCCCGCCTCGGTGTCCTGGAGGTACAGGTGGTCGGCCGCGCAGCGGGGGCACTCGTCGAGGTGGAACTGGACGGCCTGCGTGCGCTCGGCGGACAGGCCGCCGTCGGCGAAGGCGCCGAGGTCGGCCGCGCAGTCGGCGCAGCCGGGCAGCGTCGGCAGCTCCTGCCGCGCCCGGCGGTAGGCGGCCCGGAGTCCGGCGCGCGCCTCCAGGTGCAGCGCGGTGGTGGCGGACGGGCTCAGGCCCAGCACCGCCGCCGTCCGCCCGAGCTCGAGGGCCTCGATCTCGAGGTGCCACAGCACGGCCTGCCAGGCCGCCGGAAGGCCGAGATAGATGCCGGCGACCGTCTCGGCCGCGCTCCCCCGCTCGGGGCCGGCCCGGCCGACGACCGCGACCAGCCGGGCCCGCAGGAACGCCCCCGTAGGGCCGTCCTCACCGCTCTCGGCGCGGTCCTCGCCGAGGGTCTCCGCGAGGACCTGGTCGAAGGACGTGCCGGCCAGCTGCTCCGCGTCCTGACGGCTCGGCGTGTGGAGCCGGGCCACGACCACCGCGGTGTGCCAGTGCCGGTCGCGGAGGTCCGGAAAGGCGTCGGGCTGCTGCTCCCGCACCGCGGCGAGCAGCTCCTCGTCGGTGCGCGGTGCTCGCCCCTGGGCCGGGCCCTCGGTCGTGCGCGTCATGGGATCTCCGTCGGTCTCGGGAACGCTCGGTCACCGTGCGGTGCGGGCGACCCGGGAGCGGCGCCGTGCGGCCGTGGCCCCCGGCGAAGACGATGACGGCGCGCACGCCGACGGCGCGCGGCTTCTCCGACTGCGGACCCCCCGGTCCCCCGAGCCCATGGTAGAGCGCGGAGGCGGCGGGAGGCACGCCACCCTGTCAACGGGGGTTCCCTTTCGTAATACACGACCGGTGCGGCAGGGTTCTCCTCAGCGGTGTGCGCGGCCCTCCTCCGCCCCGCCGGCCCCGGATCGGGGCCCCCTTCCGTGCTGTTCCCGCTCCGCGCCGCGGCCGTTCCGACCGGCGTCCTGCCGGTTCTCGGCCCCCTTGCCCCGCCAGCCCTTCTCGCCCTGCTGCTGCCCGCTCCGCCGCTGGCGCTCCGACCTGTGCTCCGCACGCTGGCCACCGGGGGCGACGCCCGCCTGGTGCGCGTGCCGGCCCCGGGTGCCGGGAAGGGTGCCGGGGTCGCTCGGCGGCGCCGGCGTCCACCCCGGCACCGGCGCCTTGAGCGGTGCGGGACTGGCGGCCGGGGACGGCCGGGAGGGCATCAGCGACGGGATGGGCGCGGGGGCAGTCGTCTTCGCCGGTGCGGGGGGCGGCGCCGGGGTGCTCACGGGGACGTCCGCCCGATGCGCCGGCGGCGTGCTCGTCGACGATCCTCCGGACGGCGGGGTCTGCACGGCCCCGCCCGCCGACGCCGCTCCGGACGTCCCCGGCTCCACGCCCCGGCCCGCGGCCGCCCCGGACGCCGGTCGTTGCGCGCCCGTCACCTGGCGATCCGCCCCGGCGGACCCCGGCGTGCCCGCGGAGGATCCGCCGGCACCGGCCGCCGCGTCGGTCGCGGACCGCGCGTCGCCGCCGCTGCGGCTCGGACCGGCCGCGAGCGCCACGGACTCCTGTCCGGCACCGTTTCCGCTCTCACCCTGCTCGCCCGCGCCGTTGCCGCCGGCGCGGTTCCCGTCTGCGCCGGGCTCGCCGGCACCGTTCTCGCCCGTGCCCGCCGGCGCCTCGGCGGGGCCCCGGTCGACCGACGTCCCGTTCGCCCCGGCCGGGCCGTCCTCGGGCTCCCGCGCGGAGGCCCCGGCGTCGGACGCGTCGTCCTCGGCCTGCTCCGCCCGGGCCGCGCGGTCGTCCGCGCGCGGAGCCTCCAGGTCCTCGGCGGTGCGCGGCGCCTGCTCGGCGGCGAGGCTGTCCGCGGCCGGGACGGGATCTCCCCCGCCGGAGACGCCCACCGTGGCGACGACCGCGGCGGTCGCCAGGGCGCCGGCGCCCAGGAGGACCTTCGCGCGGCGGCCGGACCACGCGGAGGCACCCGCGCCACCGTCCGGCCGGGCACGGTGCGCCCCCGCCGCGGCACCGGCCGCGGGGGTGCCCGGAGCGCGGCCCGCCCCGACGGCGCCCGGCGCCGCCGCAGCGGCAGCGGTCCCGGCGCCGGCGATGAGATTGGTGAGCTCGAGGGACTCGGTGCCCCACAGCGGCAGACCGGCCAGCACGGGCAGCGTCCAGGTGCGCAGACCCGTCCCCACGTCCTGGCGGCTCAGGTACTCGGCGGTGCAGCGGGCGCACCCGTCGAGGTGCGCCTTCACGTCCCGCCGGCTCCGCTGCCCGCGGGTGCCCCGGACGAAGTGGGGCAGCTCGCCGGAGAACTCCGCACAGTCCGGTCCCGCCTCCCGGTCCGCCGCGGCCCGGCCGTAGAGCCCGCGGAGACCCCGGACCATGTCACGGTGCAGACCGGCGGCCGCGACCGCGCCGAGCCCCAGCGCCGCCGAGGCCCGGCGGGCGCTCTGGCCCAGCACCTCGGTGCGCCAGAGGAAACCCTGCCACTCGGCGGGCAGGCCGCTGAACACCCGGACCAGGGACGACGGGTCCGCCGGATCGTCCGGCAGCGCCACCGGCCGGGTGCCGCCGTCGGCCTCCCGCCCGACCATCCACACGACGAAGGCGCCGAGGAAGGCCCGGGGCCCGCCGCCCTCGCCGACGATCTGCTCGATCCGCCCGAGCGCCGCCGCGGCGACGCGCTCCGCCTCCTCCGGGCTGCCGGTCCGCGACCGGGCCACGGCGAGGGCCGTGCCGCGGTACCGCTCCCGCAGCGCCGCGAAGGCGTCGGCGTCCCCGGCGTGGGCGGCGTCGAGGAGGACGTCGTCGCGGGGTGTCTCCGAGTCGCCGGAGGGGCCGTGCGGGCGGGCGTGGGCAGGACGCGTCATGTCTGTCTCCGTGGTGGTCGCGGTCGTTCGGGAAGGAAGAGCTCCAGGAACGTCCCGTTCGCACCGCGGGCGCGCGCCACGACGACGGCGCCGGACCCCCATCCCCCCGAACATCGTAGGCGCAGGTCAGAGGCGGGTGAAAGCCGGTGACCCGCGGTGCGACCAGAATGGTCACGCGGGGTTGACCCGCGTGAGCACACGGCGGGGCCGATCCGCCCCACTATTGTGAGTTCATCGTGATAACGCTACGGTGGGAGGATGCAGACCACGGAACGCCCCGCACCGGACACCGCCCGGGCCGCCGCGTGGTCGGACCTGCTGCGTTCCCACGGCCGCCGGGTGACCAAGCAGCGGCTGGCCGTCCTCGACGCGGTGGACCGTCGACCGCACTCCACCGCCGACGAGGTCCTCGCCGACGTCCGCACCGCCCTGCCGGCGATCACGCTCCAGTCCGTGTACGTGGTCCTCTCGGATCTCACGGCCGTCGGCATGCTCCGCAAGTTCGAGCCGCCCGCGTCCCCCGCCCGGTACGAGACCCGCACCGGGGACAACCACCACCACGCCTACTGCGTGCGCTGCGGAACGGTCGCCGACGTCGACTGCGCCGTCGGCCACACCCCCTGCCTGACGCCCTCGGAGCACCACGGCATGCAGCTGCTCACCGCCGACGTCGTCTATCAGGGCATCTGCGCCGACTGCCTCGCGGCCGCCCCGGCTCCCGCGCAGGTCTCCCCCACATCGGGCTGACCGGCCGGTCCGGTCTCAGCCGCGCCCGTCCGCGACCGGCCCCTGCCGTCCGTCGGGAGACCCCGCCCGGCCCGTCTCCGTCCCGTGCTGCGCGTCCGCGCCGGCCCCGGCGTCCGGGGCATCCGGGACGGATGCGGACCGTCCGCCGTCCTGGGCCCCTGCCGTGCTCTCCACGAGGGCCAGGAGCTCCCGGATCTGCTCGGCGGTCAGCGTGGCGACCGGAGGACGCGCGTTGATGCTCACCTTCCGTGCCCCGGCGTCGAGGGCGAAGCGCAGCACCTGGCGAGCCGGGGCGGAGCGGACCTCCAGGCCGGTGTCCAGCACCGCGATCTCGGGCGCGGACGTGAACAGCATGAGGGTGTCCGGCGCGGCACCCTCCTCCTTCGGCTTCGCGTAGACGGGCACGGCCCGCCCCTCCTGCACGCGGGCGCCGAGCAGGAGCACCGCCTCCGGGGCCAGGAGCCCGGCCAGCAGCTGCGACATGTTGTTCTGGAGCATCGCGGTCTTCACGGCGTCGTTGCGCGGCGCCCGCATCGCCCATTCGACCTGGGGCCGGCTGATCCGGCAGCCCCGCTGGGCGGGGTCGATGACCAGGTGGTCGTGCTGCGGGTCGTCCGCGAGCATCTTCAGGACCTTCACGGCGGACTCGCGCAGCAGCACCGGCTTGCCGCCCTCGGGGTGGTGGCGGTCGAACATCGCCTGGGCCTCCGCCGCGGAGGTGTAGGCCGCGAGCGAGCGCGTGCCGTCCGGCTCGCCCAGGGTCTGTACGCGCAGGGTGGACTCCGGCCCCACGGCCTCTCCGCCCGGGCCCGGCACGAGGTCGCTGGCCGTGACGTCGAGCAGCAGGGAGCCTGCCATGCACTGGCGGATGACCTCGATCATCGCCCGGTTGTCCGGGGTGCTCACGAACCGGTCGACGGCCGCCCGCACCTGGGGGTGGACGACGCCGTCGGGGTCGGCCGGCTGCTCGGCGCCCGGGGCGAGGGCGGGCAGCTCCACACCGGCCCGCTGGGCGAGCCCGGCGGCCCAGGCCGGGATCCGGGCGCGGGTGCGGGGGAAGCGCTCGAGGTGCGCCAGGACGTCCTCGGCCGTGAACGGCCCCTCGGTCCCCCACTGACCGGGCTCGCCGTCGAGGTCGTAGGTCCCCCCGATCCGGTGCGTCGGCTCGGGCCAGCCCTCGGCGAGGATCACGACGGTGGCGGTGAACCACGTCCCGTGCCCGGGGACGTGGACGTCCTCCCGCAGCCGCTCGATCGCGGGGAGCACGGCGCTGTCCTCCTTGATGGGCCCCGCCGTGCCGGGCACCACCTCCTGGCCCAGCTGCTCGCGCACCCGCAGGTGCACGCGCCCGCCCTGGACCTTGAGGTCCACCACCATCCGGTCCCACCCCGGCTCCGTGCGCAGCACGGAGAGCACCCACGAGCCGATCGTGTCCAGCAGCTCCTGCCGGGCCGCTCCGGGGGTCGGGGTGGCGGGGGTCTCGCTCATGCGGTGGCTCGTTCCCGGCCCGCGAGGGGCCTGCTCGGGTCGTGGTGGACGCGGGGCGGGCAGGGGTCCGGCCGCGGCGCCGCCGGGCCCGGAGGTCTCGCCCCCACCCTACCCAAGCGGTCCCGGGCCGCGGCCGGGGCACCGGCCCTCCGGCGCCCCGCCGGCGCACGCCGGGGAGCCCGCCGTGATGCTCCCGAGTCCGCGAGGGTTGCTAGCCTGGACGCATGACGAAAACGCTGCAGGACCTGATCGACGAGTCGATCTTCATCTCCACCGAGTACCAGGCCAGACTGGCCGAGCTGACCCAGGGCGCCGGGTGGGACGTCGACTTCTCCGCGCCGGCGTTCACCCTGCAGACCGAGCCCCCCGTGACCCTGACCCCCTACCTGCTGGGCACCGAGTCCGCCTCCCGCGGCTCCTGGATCTGGTCCTGGCAGGAGCTGGGCCACTTCCCGGCCGAGGTGGTCTCCGCCGCGGTCCAGGCCCGCGAGGCCGGGGAGCGGCTGGGCGTGGACGAGCTGTCGACCGACGAGCTGCCCGTGGCGGAGGGCCTGGCCCGCCGGCTGACCCTCGCGGCCAAGGCGGTGACGGGCGTGTACGCGCACTACCCGGCGGGCGCGGGCGGCGGCGTCACCGCGTGGCTGCTGCTGGACGGTCCCGAGTTCGAGCTGCCCGAGCTCACCGTGGAGCGGATGATGCGGGTCATCGCCGAGGCGCTGACGACGGACACCGCGGTGGACCACAACCTCGCCGTCGACTCCTACGCCAAGCTGCGCGGCGCCCACATCGAGTGGGACACCGAGGCCACGTGCGTGGTGACCGTCCGGGACGGCGCGCAGCGGTTCTGGTTCGACGACCACCAGATCTCCGGTGTCGAGCCCGCCGAACCTGCCGTGGGCCCCGAGGTCCTGGTGGACCTGGCGGCCGACGCCCGGGACCGCGCCGCCCTCCTCCGCGAGGACCGCGCCGCCGCCGAGGCCACGGCCGCCCGCCAGGAGGCCGAGCCGCAGCGCGCGCCGGCGCCGGCGCAGGTCCCGGTCCCCGACGAGGCCCCGCAGGAGCAGCCCGAGCCGCTCGAGGTGCCCGACTTCGTCGAGACGGAGCACGTGCGGGAGCAGCCCGAGCCGGTCGAGCAGCCCCGGGAGGCGGAGGAGCCGGTCGCCGCGCCGGCGGCCGCCGAGGGCGATCTGCCGTTCGACCAGGAGCCCTCGGACCGGGACGTGCGCCCGGGACGGGTGAGCACCACGGTGGTCCCGGGCCGCGAGCCCGTCCGGCCGGGCGACCGGGAGGCGCCCGAGCCCGTCGCCGCCCAGCACCGGGAGCCCGTCGCGGAGCCGGTCGAGCACGAGGTCGAGCGCGACGTCGAGCGCGAGGTCGTGGCCGGTCCCGGTGTCCCCGGCAGCGCCGGGACGGAGCCCGTGGTGGAGGGCGAGGAGACCGCCGAGGAGGAGCAGGGCGAGCGGAAGAAGGGCTTCTTCAGCCGATTCTTCGGCCTCTGATCCCCGGCGGTACCCTCGAGCGTGACCGCATACAACACCGCACCCGGCCCGGAGCCCGACGAGCAGTCGAGGACCCGGGCCGGTGTGCTGTCCGGATTCGCCGCCTACGGGATCTGGGGGCTGCTCCCGCTGTACTTCGTGGCCCTGGAGCCGGCCACGCCGGTGGAGATCGTGGCGATGCGGGTGCTCTTCTCCCTGGTCTTCTGCCTGGTGCTGCTGGCGCTCACCGGCCAGCTGCACCCGCTGGGCCGGGCGCTGCGCGCGCCGCGCACGCTCGGGGCGCTGGCCGTGGCCGGGGTGCTGATCGGGGTCAACTGGCTGCTCTACACGGTCGCGACGACCACGGGGAACACCCTGGAGGCCTCCCTCGGCTACTTCATCAACCCGCTCGTGGCCATCCTGCTCGGCGTGCTGGTGCTGCGGGAGCGGATGCGGCGGCTGCAGTGGACGGCCGTGGGGATCGGGTTCGTGGCGGTCGTGGTCATGGCCGTCTTCTACAGGCAGGTGCCGTGGCTGTCGCTGGGGCTGGCCTTCTCCTTCGGCTTCTACGGCCTCGTGAAGAACAGGATGGGCGGGTCCTACCCGGCCATCGTGACCCTGACCGTCGAGACGATGGCGCTGACCCCGGTGGCCGCGCTGGTCGTGGCGCTGCTCGGGGCGGACGGCCGGCTGACCCTGGGCACCGAGGGCCCCAGCCACCTCCTGCTGATGCTCTCCTCGGGCGTGATCACGGCGGTGCCGCTGATCCTCTTCGGGGTCGCCGCGACGCGTCTGCCGCTGAGCACCGTGGGCATGATCCAGTACGTGGCGCCCATCGGGCAGTTCCTGCTGGCCGTACTCGTCCTGGGCGAGCAGATGCCCCCGGAGCGCTGGGTCAGCTTCTGCTTCGTGTGGCTCGCGGTGCTGCTGCTCGTGCTGGACGCCGTGCGCGCCCCGCGGGCGCGCCGCGGCTGAGCGCACGCACGGCGGGACCGGTTCCGCGCTCCCCGGTGAGGGGCGTCCCGGCGGCCCGGCCGGGCGGCCGCCGCACCGGAGCCCGGGCGCAGGTCCCCGACGTGCGGAAGGGCTCCCGG
>NZ_JBHVDI010000157.1:0-9169 GCF_042802875.1 Kocuria sp. NPDC057446
GTGCGGGACGGCCCCGGCCGGGCCTGTCGGATCAGGCTCCGGTCAGCTTCTCGCGCAGAGCGGCCAGGGCCTCGTCGGAGGCCAGGGTGCCGGAGTCGGCGGCCGGGGCCTCGGAGGAGTAGCTGGTCGGCGCCGGAGCGGACGAGGAGGACGAGGAGGACGACGACGACGAGGAGGAGCTCGTCGTGCCGCCGGCGGCGGCCTCGGCGTCCTCGGCGATCGACTTCCGCACCTGCTCCTTGTGCGCCTCCCAGCGCGACTGGGCGTCGGCGTACTGCTGCTCCCAGGCGGCGCGCTGGGTCTCGTAGCCCTCGATCCACTCGTTGGTCTCGGGATCGAAGCCCTCGGGGTACTTGTAGTTGCCCTGCTCGTCGTACTCGGCGGCCATGCCGTACTGGGCCGGGTCGAACTCGGTGGAGTCCGGGTCCACGCCCTCGTTGGCCTGCTTGAGCGACAGCGAGATGCGGCGGCGGTCCAGGTCGATGTCGATGACCTTCACGAACAGCTCGTCGCCCACGGAGACGACCTGCTCGGCCATGTCCACGTGGCGCTGGGCCAGCTCCGAGATGTGCACCAGGCCCTCGATGCCGTCCTCGACGCGCACGAACGCACCGAAGGGGACGAGCTTGGTGACCTTGCCCGGCACGACCTGCCCGAGGGCGTGGGTGCGGGCGAACAGCTGCCAGGGGTCCTCCTGGGTCGCCTTCAGCGACAGGGAGACGCGCTCGCGGTCCATGTCGACGTCCAGGACCTCGACGGTGACCTCCTGGCCGACCTCGACGACCTCGGAGGGGTGGTCGATGTGCTTCCAGGACAGCTCGGAGACGTGCACGAGGCCGTCGACGCCGCCCAGGTCCACGAAGGCGCCGAAGTTGACGATCGAGGAGACCGTGCCCGTGCGGACCTGGCCCTTCTCGAGCTTGTGCAGGAAGTTGGAGCGGACCTCGGACTGGGTCTGCTCGAGCCAGGCACGGCGGGACAGGACCACGTTGTTGCGGTTCTTGTCCAGCTCGATGATCTTCGCCTCGATCTGCTGGCCGATGTACGGCGCGAGGTCGCGCACGCGGCGCATCTCCACGAGGGACGCGGGCAGGAAGCCGCGCAGGCCGATGTCGAGGATGAGACCGCCCTTGACGACCTCGATGACGGTGCCGGTGACGACGCCGTCGTCCTCCTTGATCTTCTCGATGTCGCCCCAGGCGCGCTCGTACTGAGCCCGCTTCTTGGAGAGGATCAGGCGGCCTTCCTTGTCCTCCTTGGTGAGGACCAGAGCCTCGACCTCATCACCCACGGTCACGACCTCGTCCGGGTCGACATCGTGCTTGATGGACAGCTCGCGGGACGGGATGACGCCCTCGGTCTTGTAGCCGATGTCGAGAAGGACCTCGTCGCGGTCGACCTTGACGACGGTGCCCTCGACGAGGTCGCCGTCGTTGAAGTACTTGATGGTCGCGTCGACAGCGGCGAGGAAGTCCTCGGCGGACCCGATGTCGTTGACGGCAACCTGCGGGGTGGTGGTGGTCATGTAGTAGGGGCTCCGATGGGAATAGTTTGTGATCAGTCGGAACGGAGATTGTCCGGCCGGACCGCGGCCGTTCCGAAGGATTGCTGGACAGGGCGCGTGCAGAGCACGCACCGGGTCAGTCTACGGACGCGGGAAAAGGGAAGCAACACGCGCCCCGCCGCGCGTCCCCGGCTCAGAACTGCGTGACGCCGTACGGGGCGGTCGGGGTCTCCATGAAGTCCTGTAGGTCCCGCAGCGCCTCCTCGTCCCGGGCCACGATCAGCCCGGCCTGCGCCAGGGTGCTGGCCTTCACCGCCCCGAGGTACAGGGACCCGAGCACGTCCACCCGCATCGCCACGTCGGCCCCCTCGGGCAGCGACACCGCGGGGACCGAGCGCCCGGCGTCGTCGTCGGCGGTGCGCGGCCGGTCGCGCAGCCGCTCCACCACGGGCGCGCCGCCGGTGGTGTCCAGCGCCCAGACGCCGTCGGCGTAGCCCATCGAGTCCACCAGGGAGATGACGATCCGGCCGCGGAAGGTGTACGGGCGTGCCTCCAGCGCGGCCGTGGGGTCCAGGACCCGCACCCAGACCTTGTCGGACTCCGCGGTGACGCGGTACTTGGCGCGGTCCCCCATCGCCCACACCAGCGGGTCCTCCACGGGCGCGCGGCCGAAGCGGACCTGGTCCACGAGGTCCAAGGAGGTCACGAACTCCCACAGGGCGATCGACACGTCCGGGGAGGCGCCCACGAGGTCGAGCACCGTCAGGGTCAGCGGGTACGAGGTGTTGGGCTCGAAGCGGTAGGTGACGTATCCGTCCGGGCGCATCGCGTCGTCGTAGTGCACGGCGCAGCGCACCTCGGGGTCCGCCTTCTGCGGGGTGATGGCGTACTCCCCCGTGTACTCGGGCCAGTGGTAGGCCACCCGGCTCACCGATCCGTGGGAGCTCTCGTGGAAGCGCTGGAAGAGCACCGGGGCGAGCCGGCGCACCTCCTCCCCGTCGGCCATCTCCACGCTGCCCACCGTCGGCGCCTTGAGCTGCAGGCGGGTGGTGGCGTCCACGGTGACCTCGCGGTTGAACGTGGCCGCGCCGAAGCCGAACCGGCCGTAGATGGTGGCCTCGGTGGCGGTCAGCAGCGCCACCGGATAGCCGTCGCGCCGGGCGCGGTCGAGCTCCCCGGTCATCAGCCGGCGCAGCAGCCCGCGACGGCTGTGCGTGGGCCGGACGGTGACCTCGGAGATGAGCCGGGCGCGCAGCAGCCGGCCCCGGCCGGCGTTGAGCGAGCCCTCCCAGGAGGTGAAGGTCGCCACGGGACGCCGCGTGGGCAGCGCCGCCTCCGGCACGTCGTGGGGGTAGGCCGCGCGCAGCCGCACCCGCTCCGCGTGCATCCAGGACAGGGTCCGCTCGAGGGTCTCGTCGGTCGGCTCCGCCTGGTGGAAGCCCTGCCGGATGGCCCGAACCCACTCCACGGCGGCCGGGTTGGCCGCGACTCCCCCGGGGCCCACCCCGAACTCCGCGAACGTGTAGTCGTGCCCGCCGGCCGAGTAGGACTCGGTCACGGTCCCGGGCGTGGACGGTGTCGTGGGGGCGTCGTGCTGGGGGTCCATGGTGGGTTCCTCGCTCGCGGTGGGATCGGGGGCCGGGCCGGCCGGGGAGCCGGGCGGGGCGGTCAGTGGGCGGCCTCGTGCCAGGAGCGGCCCGCGCCGACGTTGACCTCCAGGGGCACGGACAGCTCGGCGGCGCCGCCCATCTCCTCGCGCAGCACCCGCTCCACGGTCTCGCGCTCCCCGCGCACGACCTCCACCACGAGCTCGTCGTGGACCTGCAGCAGCATCCGCGAGCCGAGCCCCTCGTCGGCGAAGCGCCGGTCCACGCCGAGCATCGCCTTCTTGATGATGTCCGCGGCCGAGCCCTGGATGGGGGCGTTGAGGGCGGCGCGCTCGGCCATGGAGCGCAGCTGCCGGTTGTCGCTGGAGAGGTCCGGGAGGTACCGGCGGCGGCCGTCGATGGTGGCCGTGTAGCCGTCCTCGCGGGCCTGCTCCACGACGCCGCGCAGGTAGTCGCGCACCGCGCCGAAGCGGGTGAAGTAGTCGCTCATCAGGGTGCGGGCCTCGTCCACGGGGATCCGCAGCTGCTTGGACAGCCCGAAGGAGCTCAGCCCGTAGACCAGCCCGTAGCTCATGGCCTTGACCTTGGAGCGCATCGGCGCGCTGACCTCCTCCGGGGCCACGCCGAAGATCTTCGCGCCGACGAAGCGGTGCAGGTCCTCGCCGCTGCGGAACGCCTCGATCAGCGCCTCGTCCCCGGACAGGTGCGCCATGATGCGCATCTCGATCTGGGAGTAGTCGGCGGTCAGCAGCTGCTCGTAGGCCCGCCCGTCCTCCGGGCGCCCGACCACGAAGAGCCCGCGGATGCGGCGGCCCTCCTCGGTGCGCACGGGGATGTTCTGCAGGTTGGGGTTGGTCGAGGACAGACGGCCGGTGGCGGCGACGTTCTGCATGTAGGTGGTGTGCACCCGGTCGTCCTCGGCGATGGCCTTCTGCAGGCCCTCGACGGTCTGGCGGAGCTTGTTCGCGTCCCGGTAGGCCAGCAGTCCGGCGAGGAAGCGGTGCCCCTTCGAGTCCGGGTCGGTGCGGGTGAGCAGCTCGGCCACGGCGTCGGCGTCGGTGGTGAAGCCGGACTTGATCTTCTTGGTCCTGGGCAGCCCCAGCTCCTCGAACATCACCTGCTGCAGCTGCTTGGTGGAGCCGAGGTTCACGGGCTCCTCGATCTGGGCGTGCGCCTCCTGCTGCGCCTGCTCGATCACCCCCGCGAAGTCGTCGAGCAGGACCTGGACCCCCTCGGGGTCCACGGCGATGCCGGCGAGCTCCATCCGGCCCAGCACCACGGCCAGGGGCAGCTCGAGGTCCGCGAGCAGGGCGCTCTGGTGCGTCTCGGCCAGCTTCTCCAGCAGGTGCGCGGACAGCTGGACGGTGGCGACCGCCAGCTCCGCCGCCCGCCGCAGCACCGCCGGGGCGGGCCACGGCTCGGCGTCGAGGGCCAGCTCCTGCTGACCCGCGGCGGCACCGTCCGCGGCGGGCGCCACGGCCAGCCCCAGCCGGTCCTCGAGCAGGGCGGGCAGCTCGTAGCTGCGCCGGGCCGGCTGCAGCAGGTAGGCCGAGAGCTGCGGGTCGTCCACGACCCCGGCCAGCGGCAGGCCGCGCACGGCGAGGGACTTCCAGACGTCCTTGAGCCCGTCCACGATCTTGGGCCGGTCGGCGTCGGCCAGCCAGTGGGCCAGCGCGGACTCCAGCGCGGAGTCGGCCGCCGACAGGTCCAGGAACAGGGCCGAGGGCTCGTGACCGCCCCGGGCGAGGACCACGCCGGAGAGCTCCCGGGCGCCGGGCAGCACGGGGTCGTCGTCGCGGTGCAGGGCGTGCAGGACCACCGGGTCCTGACCGCCGGCCAGCCACCGCTCGAGATCCTCGGCGGTGCCGGGGCGCTCCACGTCCCCGAGGCCGAGATCGGCCGGCGGGGCGGCCTCCTCCGCGGGGCGGCCGAACGCGTCGAAGAGCCGGTTGCGCAGGCCGTCGCCGAACTCGAGGTCGTCGAAGACCTCCCCCACCGCCTCGGCGTCGGGAACAGGCAGGCCGGCCTCGGCCAGGTCCACGTCCAGTGCGAGATCGGTGATCAGCCGGTTGAGCCGGCGGTTGCGCTCGACGTCGGCGCGGTGCTCGCGCAGCGCCTCGCCCTTCTTGCCCTTGACGCGGTCCGCGTGCGCGAGGATCGCCTCGACGCCGCCGTAGGCGAGGATCCACTTGGCCGCGAACCCCGCGCCCACGCCGGGGATCCCCGGGAGGTTGTCGGCCTGCTCGCCGGTCAGGGCCGCGAGGTCCGGGTAGTGCTGGGGCGGCACCTTGTACTTCTCCACCACCGCGGCGGCGTCCATGTGCTTGAGGTCGGAGGGGGTGCGCCCGGGGTAGACCACGGTGACGTGCTCGTCGATCATCTGGAAGGCGTCCCGGTCCCCGGAGAAGACCAGCACCTCGTAGTCCTGCTCGGCGCCGCGGCGGGCGAGAGTGGCCAGGACGTCGTCGGCCTCGTGGCCCTCGGCGGTGACCACGGGCACGCCCAGGGCGTCGAGGACCCGACGGATCTGCGGGACCTGCCCGTGGAACTCCTCGGGCGTCTCGTCCCGCCCGCCCTTGTACTCCCCGTACTCCTGGGAGCGCAGGGTGGGGCCCTCGAGGTCGAAGGAGACGACCAGGTGGGTGGGCTTCTGCTCGCGGATGAGCTTCACGAGGGTGTTCACGAAGCCGTACACGGCCTCGGTGTGCCGCCCGTCGGAGGTCACGAAGGCGGGCCCGCCGCCGTACTCCGCCGCGCGGGACAGCGCGAAGAACGCGCGGAAGGCCAGGGAGTGGCCGTCGACCAGCAGCAGCTTCCGGTCGGGCCGGGAGACCGGGCGGGGGATCTCGACGTCGACGGGGTGGTCGGTGTCGGTCCCGACGGTCACCGTGCGGACGGCGGTCTCGGGGCTCGTGTCGGTCTGCGTCTGCTGCGTCGTTTCACTCACGGACCCATCCTAGGGCCCGGGCGGGAGCCGGGGCGGGCGGTCCGCCGGGGCCCGGCGGGTCAGCCCGTGGGCCGGCGGGGGCGCTCAGGCGACCTGGTTGATGATGGCCTCGGCGACCTCGCGCATGGACAGCCGGCGGTCCATGGAGGTCTTCTGGATCCAGCGGAACGCCTCGGGCTCGGTGAGGCCCATCTTCGTGGTCAGCAGCGACTTCGCGCGCTCCACGAGCTTGCGGGTGGCGAACTGCTCCTTCATGTCCGAGACCTCGCGCTCGAGGGCGGCGATCTCCTCGGCCCGGGAGATCGCGATCTCGATCGCGGGCACCAGGTCGTCCACGGTGAACGGCTTCACCACGTAGGCCATGGCCCCCGCCTCGCGGGCCCGCTCCACGAGCTCGCGCTGGCTGAAGGCGGTCAGCAGCACCACCGGGGCGATCCGCTCCGAGGCGATCTGCTCGGCCGCGGTGATCCCGTCCAGGACCGGCATCTTCACGTCCATGAGGACGAGGTCGGGGCGGTGCTCGCGGGCGAGCTCGACCGCGCGCTGGCCGTTGTCGGCCTCGGCGACCACCTCGTAGCCCGCGTCCCGGAGCATCTCCACGATGTCCAGGCGGATCAGGGTCTCGTCCTCGGCCACCACCACCCGGCGGGGCGGGTGCAGGTCGTTCTCCGCCTCGTGCTCCGCCGTCCCGGCGGGCAGGTCGTCCCGGGTCGCGGGGTCCTCGGCCGGGGTGGGGTTCGGCTGCTCCGTCACGCTGACTCCTTGGCTGCTGGTGCGTCGTTGCCCGCGCCGCGCGGGCGGCGGGGCCGGCGGCGCCCGACTGCCCGGCGCCGCGCGTTCCGTCAGATCAGTCCCAGCCTATAACTGTTGTAGAGTGGGCGAGCGCAGGAGCCGCCCGCCGAGGCGGCGCGGACCGCGCCCGTGGGCCCAAGTGGCGGAATTGGCAGACGCGCCGCACTCAAAATGCGGTTCCCCTGGAGTGTGGGTTCGAGTCCCACCTTGGGCACCAGCACCCCGGACCGGCGGTCCGGGGTTCTTCCGTGCCTCCCCGCTGCCGGCGGCCGGTGCCGTCAGCCCGCGCCGCCGCGCTCCCGCACCAGGTTCGTGACCCGGGCCGTGGACAGCCGCCGCCCCTGCTCGTCGGTCATCACGACCTCGTGGACGGTGAGCGTGGACCCCAGGTGCAGGGCCGTGCACGTGCCGGTGACCGTCCCGGAGGACACGCCGCGCTGGTGCGTGGCGTTGACGTCGACCCCCACCGCGAACCGCTCCGGCCCGGCGTGCACGCTCGCCGCGGTCGAGGCGAGCGTCTCGGCGAGCACGCAGTGCGCTCCCCCGTGCAGGATCCCGCCCGGCTGCGTGTTCGGCTCGACCGGCATGGTGGCGACCGAGCGCCCGGGCGTGAGCTCCGTGAAACGGATGCCCATCGCCCGGGCCAGCCCGCCGATCCCGTGGCCGGGGAAGGCGGCGTGCATCTCCTCGGGGACGCCGTGCTCGCGCAGGTCCCGGGAGTGCTCCTCGGGGGTCATGCCCGCGGCGCCGCTCAGCCCTCGCGCCACGGTCCCACGCGCTCGCGCCGCGGCCCGCTGCCGAGCAGCTCGCCGGCGTCGGCGACGTCGCCCACGCGGTGCACCTTGACGAGGTTGGTGGTGCCGGCGACCCCGGGGGGCGAGCCGGCGCAGATCACGACCAGGTCGTCCTTGCCCGCCAGGCCCTGCTCCTGCAGGTGCAGGTCCACCTGCCGGGTCATCTCGTCGGTGTGGTCGACCTGGGCGACCTGGATGGGCTGCACGCCCCACAGCAGGGACATGAGTGCGGTGACGAGCGGTTCCGGGGTGAACGCCAGGATCGGGTGGGCCGGGCGCAGCCGGGACAGCCGGCGGGCGGAGTCCCCGGACTGGGTGAACGTGCAGAGGTAGCTGACGTCGAGCTGCCGGGCGATCGTCACCGCCGCCCGCGTCACGGCCCCGCCGCGGGTGCGGGGCTCCGTGCCCAGCGCCGGGACGCGCTCCAGGGCCTGGGACTCGGTGGCCTCGATGATCCGGGCCATGGTCTCGATGGTCTCGATCGGGTACTTGCCCACCGAGGTCTCACCGGAGAGCATGACCGCGTCGGCGCCGTCGAGCACGGCGTTGGCGCAGTCGGAGGCCTCGGCGCGGGTGGGGCGGGGGCTGTCGATCATCGACTCCAGCACCTGGGTGGCCACGATGACCGGCTTGGCCCAGCGCCGGGCGAGCTCGATGGCGCGCTTCTGCACGATCGGGACCTGCTCCAGCGGCAGCTCCACGCCGAGGTCGCCGCGGGCCACCATGATGCCGTCGAACGCGTCGATGATCTCGTGCAGGGAGTCCACGGCCTGCGGCTTCTCGATCTTGGCGATCACCGGCAGCCGCCGGGCCTCCTCATCCATGATCTCGTGCACCCGCACGATGTCCTTGGCGTCGCGGACGAAGGACAGGGCGATGAGGTCCACGCCGCGGCGCAGGGCCCAGCGCAGGTCGTCCTCGTCCTTGTCGGACAGGGCCGGGACGTTCACGGCCACCCCGGGCAGGTTGATGCCCTTGTTGTTGGACACGGCCCCGCCCACGACCACCTCGGTGGTGACGGTGGTGTCCGAGACGGCGGTGGCGCGCAGGGCCACCCGGCCGTCGTCGATGAGCAGCGGGTCGCCCACGTTGACGTCTCCGGGCAGGGCCTTGTGCGTGGTGGAGCACAGGCTCGCGGTGCCCTCGACGTCGTCGACGGTGATGGAGAACTCGTCGCCGGGCAGCAGCTCGTGCGGGCCGTCCGCGAAGCGGCCGAGCCGGATCTTGGGGCCCTGCAGGTCCGCGAGGATCGCGACGGTCTGTCCGGCGTCCGCCGAGGCGCGCCGCAGGTTCTCGTAGGACGCGTCGTGCACGGAGTGGTCGCCGTGGCTCATGTTGAGCCGGGCCACGTTCATGCCGGACCGGATCGCCTGGGAGAGGTTCTCGTACGAGGAGATGGCCGGGCCGATCGTGGCCACGATCTTCGCTCGTCGCATGTGTGCCGCCTTGGGTCGAGGGGTGCCGCCGGGAAGGACCCCGCACAGCAGTGCGGCCGGGAGCTCCGTCGCACCACGCAGCTCCCGGC
>NZ_JBHVDI010000158.1:0-9146 GCF_042802875.1 Kocuria sp. NPDC057446
GCCCTCCCCCGCGGGGGAGGGCGCCGTGACGTGCGCGGGGGCCGGTCAGTCCCCGGCGGGGTGCTCGGCGAGGATCTGCTCGACGAGCTCGGGGTCGGCGCCCCGGACGTCCCAGTTCCCGGTGCGGTCGTGGTAGGCCCGTGCTGCCGCCGTCACGTTGTAGCGACTCGCGTCGCGCGGCGGGTCGGAGTGCTCGAGCACGTGGAGGAGATGCGTCTCGGCCTCGGCGAGTGCCTGGGGATCATGCACAGCGTGTTCCTCTCGGTACGGACCGGGCCGCTTGCGGCTCCGATCGATCAGCCAACTGACGAATTCTAGCCGACGGTCCTGCGCGGCACACCGGGGCACGTCCCTGCTCAGCGCAGATCCAGCTCGTCGAGCTCCTCGTAGAGCTCCGCCGTACGCTCCACCCGCCGCCGGCCCTCCGGACCGGCGGCGGTCAGCACGCCGTCGGCGAGCACGGAGACGAGGCTCATGGCCGCCGCGTAGGAGTCGAACGGCCCCACGCCGTCGAGGGGGCACTCGATCCACAGGTCCACGGCGGACGCGTGACGCCGGGCCGTGCTGTCGGCGACGAGGACGGTCCGCGCCCCGGTGGCCGTGCAGACCTCCACCAGCTGTTCGAAGCCGCGGGGGCGCCGCCGGAAGCCCAGCAGGACGACGACGTCGCCCTCGCCCACGTCCACGAGCTCCTCCCCGAGGGTCTGGCCCGGCAGGGGGGCGAGCCGGACCCGGTCCCGGGCCTGCTGGAGCTGCTGCCTGAGGTGCAGGGCGACCGGGTAGCTGTTGCGCAGACCGACGAGCAGGACCGTGCGCGCCTCCGCGAGCGCGCGAACGGCCTGGGCCGGCCGTTCCTCCCCCGCCGGGCCCAGCACCTTGCGCAGGTTCTTGAGCTCCTGCTCCAGGTGCCCGCCGAGCTCCGGACCGGCGTCCGGGCCGAGGGGCACGCCCTGCTGGCGCAGGGTCCGGGCCGTCTCCCGGAGCTCGGTGAAGGACTCGAAGCCGAGGTGCCGGTACAGCCGGGAGAGGGTGGCGCGGGAGACGCCGCTCATCTGCGCGAGCTCCGCCGAGCTGTACAGGGCGAGGTCGTCCAAGTGGTCCAGGATCAGGTCGGCGGCCCGCTGCTCCTGGGGCGAGAGCCCGGCGTAGTGCGCGTGGATGCGCTGTTCGATCGACACCCTCACCACCCTAGCGACCGCCGGGAGCGAGCGCGGGAGGGCCCGCGGCGCCGCCCCGGTTGCTAGCATGGCCCGGTATGAAGGGTTCCCTGGCCCCACACTTCCCCCACGCGCCCCAGGACGGCCCCGCCCCCGGCGGACGGTCCGGGAGCGTGTCCATCCAGACGGCCTTCCCGGACCCCGCGCTCCTGGAGCTGCCGTGGGACACTCCCCTCGAGCAGTGGCCGGAGGACGTCCTCGCCGCCCTGCCCCGCGGCATCTCCCGGCACGTCGTGCGCTTCGCCCACGTCGGTGAGAAGGTCGTCGCCGTCAAGGAGACCGTCCCTCACTACGCCCGGCACGAGTACGCCACTCTCCGCCGGCTGCAGCGCATGGGCATCCCGTCCGTCGTGCCGGACTCCGTGGTCACGGACCGGTACACGCCCGAGGGCGAGCCCCTGCCGGCGGCCCTGGTGACGGACCACCTGAGCTTCTCCCTGCCGTACCGGGCGATCTTCTCCGCCGGCCCCAGCGCCGCCACGGTCGAGCGGCTCGTGGACGCGCTGGCCTCGCTCATCGTGCAGCTGCACCTCTCGGGGTTCTACTGGGGCGACGTCTCGCTCTCGAACACGCTGTTCCGCCGGGACGCCGGCGCGTTCGCCGCGTACCTCGTGGACGCGGAGACGGGTGAGATCCACCCGGAGCTCACCCGCGGCCAGCGCGGGTACGACATCGAGCTGGCCCGCACGAACGTCGCCGGGGAGATCATGGACCTGCTCGCCGGGGCCGTCGAGGAGGGGCACGACATCGCGGACGTGGTGGACCCCTTCGAGGTCTCCGACCGGTTGGTGGCGACCTACGAGTTCCTGTGGCGCGAGCTGACGGTCGAGGAGACCTTCAGCATGGACGAGCGCTGGCGCGTGGTGGAGCGGGTGCGCCGCCTCAACCAGCTCGGCTTCGACGTGGAGGAGGCCTCCATGGACACGGTCGACGGGCGGATCCGGCTGCGTCCGCAGGTCGTGGAGCCCGGCCACCACACCCGCCGGCTGCAGCGGCTCACCGGTCTGCACGCCCACGAGAACCAGGCCCGAAGGCTGGTGACGGACATCGCGCAGCTGGGACAGGACCTCTATCCCGGGCTGCCGGAGGAGCTCGTGGCCCAGCTCTGGATGCGCGAGGTCTTCTCCCCGATCATGGAGGCGGTCACCCCGCCGATGCGCCGCAAGCTCGAGCCGGCCGAGATCGTGCACGAGGTGCTCGAGCACCGGTGGTTCCTCTCCGAGCGCGCCGGCAAGGACGTGGCGACGCACACGGCGGTCGAGGACTACGTGGCCTCGGAGCTGGCCCAGCGCCCGGACGAGCGCGAGGTCTTCTGAGCCGGGAGCCGGTCGCGCCCGCTCAGGGCCGGTGCGCCTCGAGCACTCCGGTCAGTGTCCGGTGCACCCGCCGGGGCCAGTCCTCGCCCAGGCTGCCGTACCGCGCCACGTGGGAGTAGGCGGAGCCCAGCACGAAGTCCAGGACGACGTCGACGTCGAGGTCCGGGCTCAGCCGACCCGCCGCGGTCTCCGCCGCGAAGAGCTCCTTGAGCCGCTCCACGCGCGGCCGGACCAGGTGGGCCCGCAGGATCCGGGAGGTCTCCGAGTCCGGGTCGGTGAGCAGCGAGACCGCCACCCCGATGCCCATGTCGTGCAGCAGGAAGTCCAGTGCCTCGGCGAGGCCCGCGTCCCAGCTCGCCGGGGCGCTCGGCCGCTGCGGCGGCCAGGTGGCCACCGCGTCCTCGAGAGCCGCCTCGAGCATCTCCAGGCTGTTCGCGTAGCGGCGGTAGATCGACGTCTTGGCCACGCCGGAGGCCGCCGAGACCGCCTCGATGCTCACCCGCTGCGGACCGCCCTCCCGCAGGAGGGCGAGCGCCGCCGCGGTGATCTTCTTGTCGGTGGTGACGGTCCGCGGATCGGTCCGGTCGTCGTCGCCCATCGGTGCCCTCCTGTCCGCCGCCCGCCGCCGGAGCGGTCAGGCGGTCTTCCAGTCCTCGATCGGCCAGTGGTTCTTCCGGGCCAGCCGGTACAGGGGCAGGTCGGGGTTGACGGTGTACGGGTGACCCATGAGCAGCAGCCAGCTGGCGTCCGCGTGCGAGTCGCCGTAGCCGTAGGAGCGGGTGAGGTCGTAGCCGCCCTGCTCGGCGTACGTCTTGAGCCACTGGGCCCTCGCCTCGTCGACCAGGGGCGGGGCGGCGAGGTAGCCGGTCATCACGCCGTCGCGCTCGTCCATCCGGCCCGCCACGACCTCGTCGAAGAGGTGGGCGATCGGCTCCACGAGCAGGTCGATGGACCCGGTGACCAGCACCGTGCGGTGCCCCGCGGCGCGGTGCTCCTCGATCCGGGCCAGGGCCCCGGGGCGCAGGAGACGCCGCATGTCCTGGCCGAGCGCCCCGGCCACCTGCTCCCGCACGGTCCCGGCGGGCACCCCCTGGTAGCGGCGCATGAACGCCCGGATGAACTCCCCGCGGTCCCGCTTCTCGGCCTTCAGGTAGGTCGGGGCGCTCGAGACGAGGTCGGCGACCTCGGCGGGCCACTTCGCCAGGTGCAGCGTCCGGCGGCGCAGCTGCAGGTACTGGTGGATGACCGTGGAGTTCAGGACGGTGCCCTCGAGGTCGAAGACCGCGAGGACGTCCGTGCCCTCGCTGAGACCCCGCCTGGCCGCGCTGCGCCGCCGGGACGCGGAGCGGAGCCGGCCGTAGGCCTTGGTCATCGTGGTCAGGGCCGGCATGTGCACGTTCTGCCAGTAGTCGTTCCAGTCGATGGACCGGACGTCGAAGGTGCGGTCCTCGGGCGTGTCGGCCGGCAGGGAGCTGTTGAGCTGGCGGGTGCGGGCGTCGTCGAAGATCATCTCGGTGCGGGTGTAGGCCTGGTACAGGTCCATGTAGGTCCGCAGGGAGCCCAGGGAGGACTGCGCGCGGTGCAGCGTGGTCGCCCACTCCCGGGTCCGGGCCGTCGCCGGGAGCACCGTGGTGAGCTTCCCGCCCGCGGCCGTGAGCCTCTCCTTGACCGCCAGCGAGCGCTCCACGGCGTTGTTCGCGGGGAACCTCCATTCGGGCACCCTGATGGGATTGCCGTCGTCGTCCTGGAGCGGGTTCGCGAGGAAGAACGTCCGGATGTACTCGTACATCCGGTGCACCGGCAGAGGGTTGGAGGCGCCCGAGCACACCTGGTAGTAGCCGGTCACCGGGGCCGGGTCGCGCTCGGGGGTGATCTTCCCGGACGGTGTCCGGTGGCCGCCGACGGCCAGCGCCACGATCGCATTGACCACGAAGTCGACCGGGACGACGTCGAGCACCGAGTCCGGCAGCCCCGGGAACTCCGGCAGCGCGCCCTTGCCGTAGGCCATGATCAGGGGATCGGCCACCTTGTAGCCGTCGATCCACCCGGGGTACGGGTGGCGGAGCGCGGACTCGATGATGGAGGGACGCACCACGGAGAGGCGGTGGCCTCCGTCAGCCCACTTCTGCTCGGCGACGCGCTCGCCCAGGGCCTTCGTGAAGGTGTAGATGTCGGTCCAGCCCAGGGACTGCGCCCGGGTGCGCCCGTAGTCGACGAGGCGGGTGCGGACCCAGTCCTCGCGCGCGGCCTCGGCGGCCCGGGCCACCGACTTGGGCCCCTCCTTGCCGTGCTGAGCCGTGGCGGCGTCGATGACGGCCTGCAGCCGCTCCGGGGTGCGGGAGGCCATCTCGGCCTCGTCGCGCGCCCGCTGGGCCGCCTCGAACTCGGCGACCCAGTCGACGTCGTGGTCCACGGCCGCCTCGGGGCGCAGCCCCTTGGCGATGCCGCCGACGTAGCAGGTGGAGACGTGGATGACGTGCGGGTCCTGCCCGGACGCCAGGAGCGCGTCGTAGAGACCGGTGGCGCCGCCGACGTTCGTGTTGAAGGCCTCGTGGATGGGCGGGTCGAAGGACACGGTCGACGCCGAGTGGATGACGACGTCGAACGGCTCCGTGATGCCCGCGAGCGCCGAGAGGTCGCCCTCGAGCACCGCGGTGCGCTCCGCGAAGACCCGCTCGGCCTCGGCGCCGCCCAGACCCTCCCGCCAGGTGCGGAAGATCGGCTTGCGCAGCAGCTGCCGCAGCCGCTGCTCACCGCTGATGCTGCCCCGAGGGCGGACGACGGCGGTGATGTGCACACCCTCGTGGTCGGACAGCAGCCGTTCGAGCACCGCCTGCCCCAGGAAGCCGGTGGCTCCCGTCAGCAGGACGCGCGTGGTGGGGGTCTCGGTCAACGGTGTTCCTCCGGTGGTGTGCTGGTCGGCCGTCGGTGCGGAGCGGGCGGGGGGATGCGGCGGCACCGCCCGGCGGGCGCCGACGGCCCCCCGCGAGCGGACCGCACCCGGCTGCGCTACGGCTACCGTAGTGTAGCCTAGATCTCATGCTTACCGCTCTCGTCACCGGGGGGACGTCCGGCATCGGCGCCGCGTTCGCCGAGGCCCTGGCCCGCCGGGGAAATGCACTCGTTCTCGTGGCCCGCGATGCGGACCGCCTCGAACAGACGGCCGCCAGGCTGCGCTCGGAGCACGGCGTGCCGGTCGAGGTCCTCCCTGCGGACCTCTCCGACCGCACCGACGTGGACCGCGTCGCCGCCCGGGTCGAGGACCCCGAGCGGCCCGTGGACGTGCTCGTGAACAACGCCGGCTTCTCCGTGAAGACCCGCTTCGCCGACCCGGACACCGGGGCGCACGACCGCGCGTTCGAGGTCATGTGCCGGGCCGTGCTGGTGCTCTCCTCGGCGGCGGCGCGGGCGATGACGGCGCGCGGCTCCGGCTGGATCATCAACGTCTCCTCGACCGCCGGCCTGGTCACGATGGGCTCGTACTCGGCGATCAAGGCGTACACGACCGCGTTCACCGAGGCCCTGGCCGTCGAGCTCGGCGGCACCGGCGTGCACGTCACGGCGCTGCTGCCCGGCTGGGTGCGCACGGAGTTCCACGAGCGCGCCGGCATCAGCGGCACCTCGATCCCGTCCTTCATGTGGCTCAGCCCCGAGCGCGTGGTCGAGGAGGCCCTCGACGACGTCGCGCGCGGCAGAGTGCTCTCGATGCCCACCAGGCGCTACCGGCTCCTCGGCTTCGCCCTGCGCCACCTGCCGCGCTCCGCGGTGCGGTGGATCTCCGGTCTGGTCGCCTCGGCGCGCCAGAAGGAACGGGCGGCCGGCTCGTGACCCGCCGCGATCCCCACGAGCCCGTCCCGGTCCAGCGCACCATCGACGGCGGCAGCAGCGAGCCCTCCCCCGGATCCTCTGCCGAGCCCGCACCCGAGGCCCCGCCCGCGTCCTCCGCGCACCTGAGTCCCGAGCGCTTCCGCAACCCGCGGCGCCGCCTCGCCCGCCGGATCGCGCAGCGGGTCTTCCTGCAGGGCCTCGCGTACCGCACGATCCGCCGGACCGTGGTGACGCACCCCGCGGCCGAGGCCCTCGACGGCGCGTGCATCGTGGTGGCCAACCACTCGAGCCACCTCGACGCGCCCCTGGTCCTGGGCTCGGTGCCCCGGCGCATCTGCCGCGACCTGGCGACCGGAGTGGCCGCGGACTACTTCTTCACCGCCCCGCACAAGCGCATGTTCACCGAGCTGATCTTCAACGCCTTCCCGGTGGACCGGACCGGGACCGGGGCGAACCGGGGGCTGTCCAAGCAGCTCCTGAAGGCCGGCGTCCCGCTGCTGATCTTCCCCGAGGGCACCCGGTCCCGCACGGGGAAGATGGGGTCCTTCAAGATCGGTGCGGCCGGCCTGGCCAAGGCCGTGGGGGTGCCGGTGGTCCCCGTCGCACTGATCGGGGCCTACGAGGCGATGCCCCGCGGCACGCGCTGGCCCCGCCGCGGCCGCCCCCGGGTGGTGGTCGCCGTCGGCGAGCCGCTGGTCGCCCGGGAGAAGGAGCCCACCTCCTCGTTCAACGACCGCATCGAGGCCTCGGTGCGCGCGCTCTACGCCGAGCACCGTCCGCGCATCGGCGCCTGAACCCCACCCCCGATAACCAGGAGAGTACTGCGCAGATGGCACACGTGAAGCACATGAAGTGGTGGGGGTGGGGCGAGGAAGGCGTGCACTTCGAGTACGCGAACAAGCCCGCCTTCGCCCCGTTCGTCAAGAACGCCCTGGACGTGGACCTGCGGCCCCGGCAGCGCGACACCATCGACTTCGCCACGGTGAGCGTGCCCGCCTCCCGCGCCGAGGCGTCCCTGCTGGACGCGCTGGGCGCCATCACCGGCCCCGAGCACCTGACCCTCGACGACGAGCTGCGGATCGTGCACTGGGCCGGGAAGTCCGTCACCGAGCTGCTGCTCACCCGGGCGGGCGAGTTCGCCCGCGTGCCGGATGCGGTCGTGTACCCCGGTACGGAGGACGAGGTCGCCCGGATCCTGCGGCTCGCGGTGGAGCGCGATCTCGTGGTCATCCCCTTCGGCGGGGGCACCAGCATCTCCAGGAGTCTCCAGCCGGACCCGCGCGAAGAACGAACCATCGTTTCCCTGGACCTCGGGCGGATGAACCAGGTGCTCTCGCTCGACGAGACCTCGGGCCTGGCCACCATCCAGGCCGGCGTCCTGGGCCCGGACATGGAGGAGCAGCTCAACGCCCGCGGCTGGACGCTCGGCCACTTCCCCGACTCCTTCACGCACTCGACCCTCGGCGGATGGGCCGCCACGCGCTCCTCCGGGATGCAGTCCGACAAGTACGGGGACATCGCCGACATCGTGCGCGGCCTGCGGGTGGTGCGCCCCGGGGGCACCGTGGTGCTTCGCCCGCTGCCCTCGACCTCCACCGGGCCGAGCCTGCGGGAGATGATCATCGGCTCCGAGGGGCGGCTGGGCGTCATCACCCAGCTGGACGTGCACGTGCACCGCCTCGCGGAGCACCGCGAGGTCATCGCGTACATGTTCCCCACGTGGCAGCAGGCACTCGTCGCGATGCGCGAGATCGCGCGCTCCGGCGTGAGCACCACCTTCGCCCGCGTGTCCGACGCCCACGAGACCGCCTTCTCCCTGTCGACCCAGAAGGCCCCGGCCACGCTCAAGAAGAAGCTCTCGGCCAAGGGCCAGGACGTGCTGTGGGAGATCATGCGCCGCCGCGGCTGGGACACCGACGCCATGTGCATCGCCTACGTGTGCTTCGAGGGGAGCAGAGCGGAGGTCGAGCGCCGGAAGAGGACGGTGGCCGGCATCGTCAAGAAGCAGGGCGCCCTCGTGCTCGGCGCGGGGCCCGGCGCGCTCTACGACCAGAAGAAGTTCGACACCCCCTACCTGAGGGACTTCCTGCTCGAGCAGAACACCATCGGCGACGTCTCCGAGACCGCCGCACCGTGGTCCAAGCTCACCACCGTCCACCAGGCGGTCTACGACGCCGCGCAGGGGGCCTTCGACGCGCAGGGCAAGACCGGGTGGATCATGTCCCACATGTCCCACTCGTACCACGCCGGAGCCTGCCTCTACTTCACTTTCGGGTACGAGCTCGGCGAGGACCCGCACGGCGAGTACGCCGTCATCAAGGGCGCGATCCAGCAGGCGTTCATCGACGCCGGCGGCACGCTGTCCCACCACCACGGGGTCGGGCTCGAGCACAGCCCCTGGATGGAGCAGGACGTCTCCCCCGAAGGCGTGCAGCTCATGCGCAGCCTCTTCGCCGCCGCGGACCCGGGGAACCACTTCAATCCCGGCAAGATCGTCGCCTGAGCTCCTCCGCCCCGCAACCCCAACAGGCCCCCACCGTGTCCGGTGGGGGCCTGTTCTCGTGCGAGGCCTGCGCCGCCCGTGCAGGTGCCGGTCCTCGTGCCGGCTCCCCTGTGGGGTGGTGGTTTCCAGGGGGGGTGTTAAATGCGGGGAGCCCCCGCACCGTGTGGTGCGGGGGCTCGACCCTGTTGTGGTGTGGTCCGGCGGTGTCCTACTCTCCCACACCCTTCCGGGTGCAGTACCATCGGCGCTGTGGGTCTTAGCTTCCGGGTTCGGGATGGGACC
>NZ_JBHVDI010000159.1:0-8914 GCF_042802875.1 Kocuria sp. NPDC057446
GCCACGGCGTCGTCGTCCGTAGGCTGGAGCCGGGCGGACGCCGCCGCCCCGCGCCTCCCGCCCCGCCACGACGACAGGGGAAGCTCCCGTGACCACCGACTCCGGCCTCGAGCTGCAGCACGTCCATCCCGGCGTCCGTCCCCAGGACGACCTGTACCGCCACGTCAACGGCGGCTGGATCGAGGCGCACGAGCTGCCGGAGGACCGCGCGTTCGACGGCGCCTCCGCGATCCTCACCGACCGCAACACGCAGCGGGTGCACGAGATCGTGCAGGAGGCCCCCGCCGGATCGCGGATGGGCGCGCTCTACCGCTCCTTCCTGGACGAGGAGGAGATCGAGCGCCGCGGCCGGGCCGCCCTGGACCCGGACCTCGCGGTGCTCGACGCCGCCCGGGGCAAGGACGGGCTCGCGCGCGCCTCGGCCGCCCTGCACCGCACGGGCGTGGACGGACCGCTGTCCTTCTTCGTGGAGAACGACTCCCGGGACTCCTCCCGCTACTCGTTCTTCCTGCGCCAGGACGGGCTCTCCCTGCCCACGGACAGCTACTACACCGACCCGCTGCACGCACCGCTGCGCACGGCGTTCACCGCCCACGTGGCGGCGATGCTCGAGCTGGCGGGCCTGCCGGCGCGCTGGGGCGTGCCCGCGGTGGAGGCCGCCGCGACCGTGCTCGCCATGGAGGCGCAGCTCGCCGCCGCCCACTGGGACACCGTCGCCGCGCGGGACGTCGAGGAGATGTACAACCCCGTGGACGTGCCCGGCCTGGAGGCCATGGCCCCCGGCTTCCCGTGGCGGGCGTGGCTCGAGGGCACCGCCCCGGGCCGCGGCGCGGAGCCCTTCGACCGGATCATCGTGCGCCAGCCCTCGTTCGTGACGGCGCTGGGCCGGCTGTGGCAGGAGTGGTCCGAGGCGCAGATCCGGATCTGGCAGTCGTGGCGGATCGTGTCCAGGCGCGCCCCGTTCCTGCCCCGGCCGTTCGTCGAGGAGAACTTCCGCTTCTACAGCACCGCGCTGTCCGGGATCACCCGTCCCCGCGAGCGCTGGAGGCGGGCCGAGTTCCTGGTCACCCGGATCCTGGGCGACGACGTGGCGCGCGAGTACGTGGCCCGCTGGTTCCCGCCGGCGCACAAGGCCCGGGTGGAGCAGCTCGTGGCGCACCTGCTGGCCGCCTACCGGGAGCGGATCTCCCGGCTGGAGTGGATGTCGGAGGCCACCCGGGTGCGCGCCCTGGAGAAGCTGTCCACGTTCACGGTCGAGGTCGGCTATCCCGAGACCTGGCGGGACTACTCCTCGCTGGAGCCGGACCCCGCGGACCTGCTCGGCAACGTGCGGGCGGGGCTGGCGCTGGAGCACGACCGCACGGTCGGGAAGATGGGCACCCCCGTGGACCGCGGCGAGTGGTTCCTCTATCCGCACTGGGTCAACGCCTACTTCCACCCCGTGCTCAACGAGGTGGTCTTCCCCGCGGGGATCCTGCAGCCGCCGTTCTTCGACATCGACGCCGACGACGCCGTGTGCTACGGCGCGATCGGCTCCGTCATCGGCCACGAGATCGGTCACGGCTTCGACGACCAGGGCGCCAAGTACGACGCCCGGGGTCACCTGGAGAACTGGTGGACCGACGAGGACCGGGCGGAGTTCGCCCGGCGCACCGCCGCGCTGGTCGCCCAGTACGACGGCTGCACGCCGCGCGGGCTGGACCCGGCCCGGCACCGTGTGAGCGGCGCCTTCACGGTGGGCGAGAACATCGGGGACCTGGGCGGGCTGGAGATCGCCCTGGTGGCCTACCGGATGTCCCTGGCCGAGCGGGGACTGGACCAGGACACCGCGCCGGTGCTCGACGGACTGACCGGCGCGGAGCGCTTCTTCTACGCCTACGCGGCGCTGTGGCGCTCGACCGCCCGGGAGCAGGAGCTGGTCAACCGGCTGGCCACGGACCCGCACGCCCCGGACGAGTTCCGCTGCAACCGGGTGGTGCAGAACATGTTCGCGTTCCACGACACCTTCGGCACCGGCCCCGGGGACGCCCTGTGGCTGCCCCCGGAGGACCGCGTCAACATCTGGTGACCTGCCCCGCCCCTGCCGCGGGACGGCACGTGCGGGGTCAGCCGGGCAGCGGCGGGGTGCGCGGGGGTGCGGTGCGGCGGGTGCCGGTGGCCTCGAAGGCCGCGGCCAGGCGCAGCAGGGCGGTGTCGTCCCAGGCACGGCCGGCGAGGGTGAGGCCCACGGGCATCCCGGTGTCGGCCATCGTGCCCATCGGCACGGTGACGGTGGGGATGCCCAGGTGCCGGGGCACGAGGTTGCCGTTGGCCACCCACACGCCGTTGCGCCAGGCCGCCTCCGCGGAGGTCTCGTCGACGTCGGCGTCGGCGGGACCGACGTCGGCGACCGACGGGAACACCACCGCGTCCAGGCCCAGGGCGTCCATCCACTGCTCCAGGTCGATCCGGCGGGTCTGCTCCAGACCGGCCAGCCCCTCGGCCAGGTGCGGGATCTCGGTCAGGACGGGCACCCCGTGGGCGCGCACGAATTCCGGGTAGTCGGCGATGTCGTCGTCGAAGCCGTCGTAGCGGTCCGGAAGGGCGCCGGACGGGTGCGGGAAGATCCGGGACCCGTCCACCTCGGCGAGGTCGTGCAGGGCGGGGTCCCCGTTGGCGTCGAGGAAGTCGTGCCAGGCCCATGCCGAGAGGTCCTCGATCTCCCGGTGCAGGTATTCCGGGCTCACCAGTCCCCGGGTCGCGATCGTGGGGGCGCCGGGCCGGTCCCCCTCGTAGTGGGACACGACCGGGAAGTCGACCTCGACCACCTCGGCGCCGGCGGCCTCGAGGTCGCGGCGGGCGGCCTCCCACAGCGCGATCACCGAGGGGCGGGTCTCGATCCGCCGCCCGGTCGGACCGCCGACGCCGGGGTGGGCGGCGGTGCCGGCCTCGGGGTCGGCGTTGACGTACATCCGCGGCACCCCCAGGCGGGTGCCGGTCAGGACCCCGGCGGCCGCGGCGGCGTCGGGCACCGCGAGGGCCGGGTAGGACTCGGGGCGCACGGTGGAGGCGGCCGGGATCTCGATCCAGGGCTGGACCCGCCAGAAGTCGCCGCGGGTCTCGGGGTCGTCGGCGACGACCACGTCGAGGACCTCGAGCAGGTCGGCCATGGTGCGGGTGTGCGGGACGACGACGTCCATGGTCGGCACCAGCGGCCAGTTCCCGCGCACCGAGATCACCCCGCGGGAGGGGGTGTAGGCGCACAGGGCGTTGTTGGAGGCCGGGGCCCGGCCCGAGGACCAGGTCTCCTCGGCCAGCCCGAACGCCGCGAAGCTCGCCGCCGTGGCGGTGCCGGAGCCGTTGGAGGAGCCGGAGGCGAAGGCCGCGGTGAGGTAGGCGCCGTTGTAGGGGCTCTCGGCCCGGCCGTAGAGACCGCGCTGCATGCCGCCGTTGGCCATCGGGGGCATGTTGGTCAGCCCGAGCAGCACCGCCCCGCCCGCGCGCAGCCGGCCGATCGTGAACGCGTCGTCCTGGGCCACGAGGTGCTCGAACGCCGGCGAGCCGGCGGCCACGGTGAGGCCCCGGGCCCGGTAGCTGTCCTTGGCGGTGTAGGGGATCCCGTCCAGCGGCCCCAGCGTCTCCCCCCGGGCCCGGCGGGCGTCGGAGGCGCGGGCCTCGGCCAGGGCCTCGGGGTTGTCCACGACCACGGCGTTGAGGCCCGGCCCGCCCCGGTCGTAGGCGGCGATGCGGGCCAGGTAGGCGGTGACCAGCTCCTCGCTGGTCGTCCGGCCGGACTCCAGCGCGGCGCGCAGCCCGGCGATGTCGGCCTCGACGACGTCGAACCCGGTGCCGCTCCCGGTGCCGGCCACGGCACGGGGCGCCCCGTCGGAGCGGTGGCCGGGCCGGCTGTCCAGATCGCTGCCGAACGCGCTCATCGGATGCCCTCCTGGTCCGTGGCAGGCCGGCGGGCGGCCGGCTGCTGCTGGGTGATGCAGTGGATGCCGCCGCCGAAGGCGAAGATGTCGCGGGCGTCGACCAGCTCGACGGTCCGCCCCGGATAGGCCTCGGCGAGGATCTGCGCGGCGACGGCGTCGTGCGGGTCGTCGAAGGCGCACAGCACGACCACGCCGTTGGCGACGTAGTGGTTGATGTAGGAGAAGTCCACGAACCCGTCCCCGGCGTCCAGCACCGTGGGGGCGGGGACGTCGACGATCCGCAGCCGGCGTCCGCGGGCGTCGACGGCGTCCTCCAGCACCGCACGGATCTGCCGGGACACCGCGAAATCGGGATGGGCCGGGTCGTCCTGGCGGTGCACCAGGACGGTGCCGGGCCCGGCGAAGGCGGCGACGATGTCCACGTGGCCGCGGGTGCCGAACTCGTCGTAGTCCCGGGTGAGCCCCCGAGGCAGCCAGATCGCCGTCGTGGTGCCCAGCCGGGCGTGGATCTCGGCCTCCACCTGCTCCCGGTTCACCCCCGGGTTGCGCCCGGGATCCAGCTGCACCGTCTCGGTGAGCAGGACGGTGCCCTCCCCGTCGACGTGGAACCCGCCGCCCTCGTTCACCAGGGTGCTGGGCCGCACGTCCGCACCGGCCTGCGCGGCGACGAAGCGGCCCAGGTGCCGGTCGTGGCCCCAGGAGGCCCACTCCTGGGCGCCCCAGCCGTTGAACACCCAGTCCACGGCCACCACCTCCCCGGCGGCGTCGTGGGCGAAGGTGGGGCCGGAGTCGCGCAGCCAGGCGTCGTCGAGCGGTGCCTCGACCACGTCGACCCGCTCCCCCAGCGCGGTGCGGGCGACGTCCGCGTCGGCGGGGGCCGCCACCACGGTGACGGGTTCGTGGCGGGCGATCGTCCGGGCGACGGCCGCCCAGGCGCGCCGGGCGCGGGCGAGGCTCTCGCTGCCGGCGGGGCCGAAGGTGTCGTTGGGGGTCGGGAAGGCCATCCAGGTGCGTTCGTGGGGAGCCCACTCGGCGGGCATCACGGTGGTCTCCGTGCCGGTGCGCGCGCTGGGGGTGGTCGTCGGTGTCGTGCCGGCAGGGTGCATGGTCGGTGCTCCTCGGTTCGTGCTGCGGACAGGGGTCGGGGACGTCACGGCGTGACCCCCGTGACGTCCGCGTGGAAGCGGACACGGCCGCCGACCACGGTCAGCCGCGCACGGTTGGTCATCAGCTGGGCCGGTCCGGCGGCGAAGGGGTCGGTGTCCAGGACGGTGAAGTCGGCGAGGTGGCCGGCGCGGATCCGGCCCTCCCGGTCCTCGGCCCGGCACGAGAAGGCGGCGTCCCGCGTGACGTGGCACAGGGCGTCGGCCAGGTCCACGGCGTAGCGGGGCAGGTTGGGCGGCAGGGACGGGTCCAGCGCCGACCTCCGGGTCGTGGCGACGTACAGGTTGGGCAGCGGCTGGTGGGGCGCAGTGGGCGCGTCGGTGCTCATGGCCAGCGTGGCGCCGGCGTCGCGGAACTCGGTCCACGGGTAGGCGCGGTCGACACGGTCGTCGTCCAGCACGGCGCGCCAGTGCTGCTGGATCGCCGGGTCGGCGTGGACGGGCTGCACCGAGGCGACCACGCCCAGCGCGGCCAGGCGGCGCACGTTGCTCTCGGTGACCGTCTCGAGGTGCTCGATCCGGTGGCGGCGGTCCCGGGGGCCGTTGACGCGGTGGGCCTCCTCGAGGGCGTCCAGGGCGATGTCCGAGGCCTCGTCGCCGATGGCGTGCAGGGCGATCTGGAGTCCTGCGGCGTCGGCGGCGACCACCACGGGGATCAGCGACTCCCGGTCCCAGATGGGCCCGCACACGCTGCCGTCCGCGTAGGGCTCCTTCATCGCCGCGGTGCAGCTGTCGATCACCCCGTCCACGATGATCTTGATCCCGCAGATCCGCAGCCATGCACCGGAGAGCTCCTCGGCGAGCTCGCGGGCCCGTGCGACCTGGGCGAGGTTCTCGGCCTCTGCGCCCCGGCGTTCCACCAGCCAGTGCCCCTTGACCCGCAGCGGGAGCGTCCCTCCGTGCCGGGACAGGGCCCGGCGGAAGGCGTCGAGGTCGCCGTCCTGGACGGCCATGTCCACCGCCCCGGTGACCCCGACGGCGAGGTAGTGCCCGAACGCCGACTCCAGCTGGGCGTCGCGCTCGGCGTCGGTGGTCGCCCGGGCCAGGGCCGGCCACACGATCTGCTGGGCCGCCGTCTCCAGGAGGACGCCGTCGGCCGCTCCGGTGGCAGGATCGCGGCCGATCCGCCCGCCGATCGGGTCCGGGGTCCTGTCGTCGATGCCGAGCTCCTCCAGTGCGGCGGTGTTCACCCACACCGAGTGCAGGTCGTTGGCGTCCAGGTAGACGGGGCGGTCCGGCACGGCCTCGTCGAGCATCCGCCGGTCCGGGGCCGCCCCGCCCAGGGCGCTGTGGAGCCACCCTGCCCCGAGGATCCTGGGTGCTCCGGGGTCGTCCTCCACCGCCCGGCGCAGCCGCCGCTGGATCTCGGCGAGGTCCGCGGCGTCGCGCAGCGCGACCTTCTGCAGGGACTGGCCGGTCATGAGCAGGTGGGTGTGGGCGTCGATGATCCCGGGGAGGACGAAGCCACCGCCCAGGTCGACCTCGGCGGCACCGGGTCCGGCGGCCTCCCGCGCGGACACCTCGCTGCCGACGTGGCGGAAGCGGTCGCCCTCGACGACGAAGGCGCCGGCGCCGGCGCCGTCGGCGGTGAAGACGGTGGCGTGGGTGTAGAGGGTGCGTGCGGGCACGGTGCTGCTCTCTGCTCGGAGGGTCGGAGATCGGAGATCGGGGGACATCAGACGATCGCCGCCTGGGGGAATCCGGTCCCGGGCACCTGCCGGGCGGCGGCCTCGGTGCGGACGGAGACGCGGGAGACGGCGAGGAAGGGGATCAGCAGGGCGAACGTCATCCCGGCCAGCACCACGCCCAGGGCGGTGTAGCCGGCGGCCGCCGAGACGGCGGTCCCGAAGACGGGGGCGAAGGCGGAGCCGACGAGGTAGATCCCGAGCAGGGGCGCCGACCACCTGCCGGAGGCGTCGAGGGCCGCGGCGACGGCCACGACGTAGACGAAGGCCGCCGCGTAGAGGGTGTTCCACGCGATCACGACGACCATGTACCAGCCCGGGTCCGTGACGGTGCCGGCCAGGAGCTTCAGCGCCCCTCCGGCCACGAGCACCACGGCCAGCGGCACCGTCCGCCCCAGGCGGGGACCGAGGAGGCCCACCGCGGCGGTGGCGAGCAGCCCGCCCAGGGTGGAGAGGCTGAGCACCAGCCCCATCCCGGTCTCGTCGAGGCGGGCCTGCTCGGCGCCCATCGTGGCGGCGACCGCCCACAGGGAGTCCTCGCTCAACGCCCAGAGGGCGAAGCACAGCAGCAGGCCGAGGCCCGCGGACGTCGTCGTGCGCGCGGGCCCGCCGGTCCGGACGGAGGAGAAGGAGGTGGAGGAGGAGCCGTCGGCCGGTGGGGCGACCGGTGCCGGCCGTTCGGGCAGCCACCCCGTGGTGAGGAGAGCGGCCAGGGCCAGTCCGGCGAGCAGGCCGAAGGCGCTGCCCGTGCCCGCCCCCAGCAGGGGGATCGCGAGGAGGACCACCGACACGACACCGCGGTTGACGAAGCCGTTGATCCCGGACGCGCGGTCGGGGTCGCGCAGCGCACCCAGCGCCGCCCCACCGGCCGACACGGCCCCACCGGCGCCCAGTCCGCCGAGCACCACCCCGGCGACGACCACCGGCACGGAGGGCGCGAGCGCCGCCGCGCCGAAGCCCAGCGCGGTCAGCAGCAGCCCGGCACGGGCCACGACGTAGCGCCCGCCACGGGCCGTCCAGCGGGAGGTGGCCAGGCAGGAGGCCGCACAGGCCAGCAGGGAGGCGGTCATCAGGGTCCCCGCCGCGGTGACGGAGAGCCCGGGTCCCCCGGTGAGCGCCACGATCATCACCGGGACGAGATTGGCGGTCATGAACCCCACCACGCTGATGCCGAAGACGGACACGGCGCGGGTCGCGGTCAGCGGCACACGGCCGGAGACCGGGGACTCGGTGCTGTTCTCGGACATGGTCTTCCCCTCGTGCGCAGGATGTGAGTGCCACCACATAAAATGAAAGGCTTTCATTAGTATGGGGTGGCCGGCCGTGCGCCACAAGAGTCTGGTGAAAGGCTTTCAGTAAATTTCCCGGGCGGCCCTCGCCCGCACTCCGGCGACGAACACGTCCAGCCCGAAGTCGAAGGCCGCCTCCGCGCGCTCCTCGACGGAGCCGAGACCCTCGATGGCCCGGCTCAGGGCGGGGAACCGGCCCTCCGGCGGGGCCCAGACGACCTCCGGCGCCGTCAGGTCGAGCGCGGACCCCAGGGCCAGGTAGTCGATCGCGGAGACCGCCGGGACGACGGCCTCCCGCGCGAGCCCGGCCCGCTCCAGGACGACGGCCATGTCCTCGTAGATCCCGATCACCCCGAGGTCCTGGACGGTCTGCGTGATGAGGTGGGGGACCAGGCGGGGGTGGGCGACCATGCAGTCGCGATAGGCCCGCACGAGCGCTCGCAGCGCCTCCTCCCACGACAGCTTCTCGTGGTCCACCCGAGCAGGGGCGCCGAAGACCCGGCCGCGCATCAGTTCGACGATGTGCTCGCGGTTGTCGATGTGGTTGTACAGCGCCGACTGGCTGACCCCCAGGCGGCGGGCGACCTTGGGGAAGCTGAAGTCCCCCGTCTCGTCCACGAGCGCGAGTGCGGCGGTGACGATGGCGTCGACCGACAGGAGCGGTGAGCGTGGACGTGCCATGGCGAACTCCTCGGACGGTGCGGATGCTGTCGAATCTATCGAGGATCCGCCCGGGCGGGACGCACCGCGGCGTCCACGACGGACGGGCCGGTGGCCGGGGCACCTGCCCCGGGCACGGGCCCCGGAGGACACGGCCCGCCCGCCGCAGCACGCGAGAGTAACCGCCTCCAGGGCGAGCATCT